>CAIWRB010000167.1 GCA_903914955.1 uncultured Chloroflexota bacterium
CCCTACCCTCGCTTATGCAGCTTAACTTTCTTTGTTTTTTGTGCAAGAATTTAAATTTTTAGGTACTAACTGTTTTTTAATTGCTTGAGCAATTGACGGTATTCTTCCACTTTGGGTGGATTCATCAAAACAATTTGATTGATCGCTTCGAGCGCGTTTTGTTTATCACCCAGTTGGACGAGTTTATCGGCTAATAGATCCAGTATCGAAACGGCCTCGTCAATGCGGCCTGCATGATGAAGTCGCGACGCTAGAGCACGCTGGAGCAGCGGCTGATTGTTATGTTCTTTAATTAGATCTTCAATGAACAATATGGCGATATCGTTCTCGTGTTGGCTTTCAAGATGGGAAGTGTAATTTTCGAGTTCGCTCATGGCTTTATCCGTTTGAGCCATGCGCAGGTTGAGTTCAACAAGTTGCTTGCGTGCGGTTTCGTCATCCGGCGTGAGCGTGCGGATCTGCTCATATACGCGCAGGGCTTGCTTCCAGTCGAGCCGTTGCAAGTCAATATCCGCCATGCGTTGCAGGATATGCACGTTCCATTCCTGGCTGGTTTTGCCTTGTTGAGCAACACGCAAAGCCCTGGTAAAGGTTTTACGCGCCATGTCCAATTCGGCCAGCCGATTATAGATCGCGGCTAATTCAAGATATTCATGGATTGCGTCGTCGATCTGTCCGCGTGCGATGAGTTGATCGATCAGGCGGTTGCGTGCACCAGTGTCAATTGGGGAGAGTTGAATGACCCGGCGCAAAAGCTTTGTAGCTTGCAAAACTTCCCCGCGCGCACTATAGGAATGAGCCACAACACTGAATTTTGCAATGGCATCCACGGTTCGATCCTCCTGCACGAGCAGGTCACCCATGAGTGTATGAAGCGGCAGATATGTAGGTGCGTACTGCACTGCATAAAAGGCTTCATCCATTGCAGATCGTAAAGCTCCCATGCGTGCGAGTTGATTAATGCGGTTCATCGATTCGATGACTGAACTGGATTGCGCCTGCAAGATCACATCGGCAAGAGTGGCGATCAGCTCACCATCCTGTTTTGGCATTTGATCACGGGTTTTATGCAGTTGTTCGCGCCAATCGGGGCGCATAAGCAGGCTTTTGATGTTCTCACATACTTTTCGCAGGACGGTTTCATCCTTTTGATTTTGGTGAGCATCTATCAAGGGTTCATACTGCTGGCGGATCTCATCCGCTTTTTCGGCTGGTACGGTGATCGAATCTGCAAGCTTCAATGCTTCGAGATATTCAAGAGCGGCTTCAGGGAAATGGGATTTCTTTACCAGCAACTGTCCGAGTAAAAGGCGCGTGCCGAGGGCATAATCATTATGTTTGACTGCATTTTGTAAAAAGCGTTGTGCGCTTTCAAGACGGTCGCCATTGAAACGCAAAAGGCCGATCATGAAATACAGGCTTGGATGTTTAAAGCCTGCCTCCAATGCGCCTTCCAATTCCTCTACAGCCTGGATTTCGTTGCCTTTGCTTTGGGAGTCTATTGCCTGGCTGAGATGCAAAACCACCTTGACCTGCTCGGCTTGCTGCAAGGAAATTTGGCCCGTACCTTTCATAATAGCCGCGAGTCCGCGTCGTTCCACCGTGGTGGGGCTGTCGTCGGAATATTCAAAGAGAAGTTCTGCCAGTTGAGTCAATGCCTTTTGGCGCGCCTCGGCGACCGGGTCCAGACCAGAGGCGGACCGCGCGTTCGGCTGTTGTAACTGTTTCACTTGCGACATGCGGATCGGCCCGGTCCCGCCTTTGCCGCGCATCGGTTTGGGAAGAAGTTGACCTGTTTTTAGTAAAGTTTGCGCTTGTTTTGCCTCGACGCTGTTAGGCAAAAGAGAAAGAGCCTTCTCCACCATCTCTTTAGATTTTTCAGCGTTGCCTGAACGTTGGACGATGCTGGCAATCGCAAGATATTCTATGACCGCCTGTTGTACGTGTCCGAGTCTTTCATGGACTTGAGCAAGACGCGAGTGCGCAATTGCATGTTCAGGGCTTAGGTTCGTGACACGCACCCAATTCTCGAGCGCTTTATCGGTATCGCGTTGTTTGAAGAAAAGGTCCCCCGAACGCATTGCGGCATCGACTGCGGTCTTTAAATCACCGAGGCGCTCCGAGATTTGTGCAACTTTTTCCATCGGCAGCGGATCATCGGGAGAATGCTTGGCGACATTCATGTATATTTGTAAAGCTTCTTCAATATTGCCAAGTTGATAGAGCGCGAGGCCGAGGCTATTAAGCGCCTTTGGGTTATCAGGAAATTCCTCCAATGCGCGGCGATATGAGGCGCAGGCTTTATCCCATTCCCGATCCCAGGCCGCGGAGTGGCCGTCGTTCATTGCTTTTTGAAAAATATCTTCTCGTCCGGGCATATTATTTGATCCACTTTCGTGCGTGCGATGATTTTCTGTCAGTGACGGTATTATAACCTTGTCTGATTGGGGAAAGGAGAAAGCCGCTTATGACTTAAGTACCGTCATCTCACCCCAACTCACGCCCGCTTTTGCTTCTGTTTCAAGAGGGATGCTCAGCGGATAGGCATTTGCCATTGTTTCCTGCACGAGCCTGGCCGTCTTTTCCAGTTCATTCTGCGGACATTCCAGCACAAGTTCATCGTGGACTTGCAAAAGCATTTTGGCTTTTAATCCCGCCGCCTTGATCTCGGATGGAATCTTCAACATGGCGAGCTTCATAATATCCGCCGCTGTCCCTTGAATGGGCGCGTTGATGGCTTCGCGTTCTTCGCGGTTCTTCAATTGGACATTGATCTTGCCTTGCAGCGCTGGAAAATATCTTTTTCGCCCGAGCAACGTTTCCACATAACCGATCTCCGCCGCCTGCCTGCGGATGCCGTCCAAATAATTTTTGATACCAGGAAATTTTGTGAAATAAGCTTTGACGAAAGCTTCAGCCTCCGCCAGAGTCAATTCTGTCGAACGGGCAAGTCCGAATGCAGACATACCATAGATAAGACCGAAGTTGATCGCCTTGGCGTGGCGGCGCATTTCCTTGGTCACTTTATCCAGGTCAATATCGTAGATAGCGGCGGCGGTTGTAGCGTGGATATCTTCGCCCGCGTGGAAGGCCTTCAGCATGGCTTCATCTTCCGCCATGTGTGCCACGATGCGTAATTCTATTTGCGAATAATCCACTGAAAGCAAAAGATTGCCTTCATCGGCGATAAATCCATTTCGCACGCGTCGTCCTGTTTCAGTGCGGATGGGAATGTTTTGCAGGTTGGGATTATTCGATGACAGGCGTCCAGTCACCGCGCCGATCTGACTGTACGATGTGTGCACCCGCCCCGTGTTTGAATTCATTGCGGCTGGCAAAGCATCTACGTACGTTGATTTCAGTTTGGATAACTCACGATTTTCAAGGATCCATTCCAATATTGGATGTTTGTCTCTCAGCATTTCCAGTACATCAGCTGAAGTGGAATAAAACCCGGTCGCGGTTTTTTTGCCTTTATCTGGCGGATCAAGCCGCAGATGATTGAACAGCACATCTGAAAGTTGCTGCGGCGAGTTGATGTTAAAAGCCTTGCCTGCCAGTTGGAAAATTTCCTTCTCGATCTCTGCCAACCGAAGCGCCAACTCCACTGACAGTTTGCTGAAGAATTTTGTGTCGATCAAGGCACCCGTCATTTCCATCTCGGCTAGCACAGGCGTGAGCGGCATGTCTATTTCTGCAAGCAGTTTTGTGCCGTTCACTCTTTCCAATTCTTTTTGCAAAATAGGCATAAGGCGCAGGGTGGTTTCTGCGTCTGCGGCGGCATAAGGCGCCGCGGTTTCAATGGTTACATCAGCCATGCTGATCTGCTTCTTGCCTTTTCCGATCAACTCTTCGATGTGAGTCATCTCTTCGCCGAGTCTTGCTACGGAAAGATTCTTCAATCCCAAATGCCGGGAGGATGGGTCAACAATAAATTCCGCCAGCATCGTATCGAATGAAATAGGCGCGATCGTAAGCCCGTGTCGCGCAAGGATGATTAAATCATATTTGGCGTTATGCGCCACTTTCGCGATCTTCGCATCCGTCATGGACGGCGTAAGTGCGGTGATCACTTTTTCAATGGGCAGGTTATTTCCTGATGTATGCCCAATGGGAATGTAATAAGCCTGGCCGGCCTTGACCGCCAATGAAATTCCCACGAGCTCGGCCCGCATTTCTTCCGTGGAGGTGGTCTCTGTGTCGAATGAAATGATGCTTGACTGTGCGAGATCTTTTGTTAGCTCAGTTAGTTTATCCAGCGAATCCACAATGATGACTTCGATGTTTGACGACTGCGGCGACGCGGTTCGCGCAGCTTGCGGCTCATTCACGAACATCGAGAGTTGTCCGCTTTTGGTTTTCACTGATTTGACAGCGATTCCAGACGGCGCGGAAGAAGAGACTCCTCCGCAAATGGCTGGGACTTTTGCCAGCAGCGTTTTGAATTCCATCTCCTGGAAAAATTCCTCCAACGCGGCCGGGTCAAACGATGCGACCTTTGCATGTTCAAGGTCGAGATCAATTTTCAAGTCGGTATGAATGCGCGCGAGGTTATAACTCATGTACGCAGATTCTTTGCTTGACTCGAGTTTGCCTCTCCAACGATTTTCCACTTGATCGAGGTTGGCGTAGATCGCATCCAATGTCCCAAATTTTTCAAGCAAGGCGATCGCGGTCTTTTCCCCCACGCCTTTTACACCAGGAATATTATCAGAGGCATCCCCGACGATGGCTTTGTAATCCACTACTTGATCTGCGCGGACGCCTAATTTTTTGATGACATCTGCGTCTGTGATATAGGTCTGGTCATCCCCTGCAAGATAAACGGACGTGCGTTCATTGACTAGCTGAAGCAGGTCTCTGTCACCGGTGATGATCTTTACGCCCAAGCCTTGTTCCGCGGCGATCTTCGCGGCAGAGCCGAGGACATCATCCGCTTCGAAGCCTTCCATTTCAAGGCGCGGAATATTGAACGCGTCCACCATCTCGCGTATGCGTTCGATCTGTGGGCGCAGGTCATCGGGCATTTTTTCGCGCGTGCCTTTATATTCTGGGAATATTTCATCGCGGAAGGTTTTCCCCACATCAAAAGCCACCGCAAGATATTCTGGTTTTTCCTGTTCCAAAACACGAAAGAGTTCGCGCGCGAAACCATAGATCCCCGCAGTAGGTTCGCCTTTGGAATTTTGCCAGCGCTGACTGCTTGCGCCTGCGGTCAGCGCAAAATACATGCGATAAGCAAGCGCATGTCCATCAATTAAGTAAAGTGTAGGCGGCATAGGGTTTATAGGAAAGTAGGAATGGCTGGAATATGATAAAAAATAAAGCGCAGAGTTGAGCATACTCTGCGCTTATTCTGCTTTAGTTGCGTGCGCGCTGGGGTGGTGGGGCACCCTGTCCCTGCCGCTGGCGTGTTTGATGAATGTAATCTCGAACTAGTTGCGGCGGATGAGGTTGTGTTCCACCCATAATGAGATAACCGGGCGCCCAAAAATCACCGGACGGATTCTCTTTCTTTAGGCGAAGGATCTCACTAAAAATTTTTTCAGAAGTTTGCTGGCGCATAATGCGCATGAGATAACCCGGCGATGTGTTCGGTTGTACGTTCGCCACCCATTGTAAATACTCGGGGCGCACTGCAAGATATTCCAGACGCCAGCCAAAGGCGATGCAAATATTTGGCAGCCATTCACCGATGCGTTCTGCCAGATCGCCAGTGATGTAATGTGATGAAAAACGCGGCAAAAGCAAACAGGCATAGGTGAGATGATATAAGCCTGCAGAAGTCGGTTCTAGAACAAGTTTACGCACGGCTTCTGTAGTTGGGCTTTCGCGCGTCATATCTGTTCCACCGTCATTTGGCCTCGCGACTGGCGTCTCAGGCCTCTGATTAGAACGTGCGGTTACGTTAATTTTATCGAAGGGCGTTACTGGTTGTCCCGGAATCTGCGTCTGGTCATTCATACCTAATTTATCCAATCGAATGGATGGCGACGGCTCGCGGTTGAAAACAGTTGAATTTGAAAGCGACGATGAAATCCGTGTTTCGTTGGAATCAAATTTCCCTTCGCGGGCCGAAGTTGGTTCCGGGTTTGGCGAAGGTATATCCGTGAGGATTTGAGAAATGGGAGCGATATTAATATCCTCGCCCTCGTCATCAAAGTCTGACTGGAATTTCGCCGTCGATTTTGATAAAGTTTTGACCTGTCTCTGTGGTTCGGATTGCTCCGCGCCAAAATCATTAACGAGCTGATTGGCCTGGCCGCGGATCGTGCTAAAGGGAGTCTCTGCGTCGAAAACAAGAGCAAGCACGGTGTCGGTTGTCAGGCGGGTGGCGTACAACATGTGCTCGGCTTTTGTGCTTTCTAGCCGGATAAATCGCAAAAGATCCGAGCCTTTTTGTCCATCCCAATTACGAGTGACAGTTTGAGCTACTTCTTTTGCCGCGTTTTGTGAGAGTCCGCCTGCGTATGCCCAAAGATCATTCTTGCGGGTGATCAGTGCGGCTTGAGCGGATGATTCCAGTGTGATGCGCGTGAGATGCTGCGCTGCTTTGGAGACATCATTTAGCCACGGAGTAGCCGTGTTTACATTAGTTGAAGCCGGTGTAGGTTGGGGTTGACTGATTGCGTTCATAAAATCCGCCATTCTAAATGGTTTGCGAACAAGGATCCAGGGACGTAAATGATCAAAAAGTGGAGCTGGTGCACTGTCTTCACAAAGGATGACAATATTAATTCCTGCACGAATGGTACGCAGTGCGTGACCTGTTTCGCTCACCATGTCTTCGCCAAGAGCCATATCGAGCAAGGCAAGCGGAACACCAATTTCATCTGCCTGCACAACAGCGGTTGATTTGTTTGTGACCACATGGACACGATAAATCGCCGTCTCTTCCAATGTACGACGGATCGTTTCTCCAAGGTTGGCAGAAGGGGTGACTACAAGAACATCCGCTGGCATTTGTATGCAGTTTATCACTTCTAAGGGACAGAATCAAGTCACAGCTAATGGCTATTTTTGAAAAAAATCAATTTATGCTTGAATTCTTCCCTGAATCATCAAAATCATCGTGCAATTCTTTAATTACCAATAACGCCATCAGAACTTCAGGAGGAATATCTGCTTCGGGCAGATTCACTTTGTAGAGTTGCTCATTCTCTGCGCGTTCACGCAAAGAGCGCCAGAGTAGTTCCCGCTCATCACCGCTTACGACCAGGTCATTAATTGTTTTTGCGTTCAGCAGGTATTCGTCAGTGGAATACAGAAATGTTAATCGCTTCCATTTGTCGGTGGCGATCGGCTGGGACAATTTTTCCTGGCTGTCGATTTGGATCTTGAAATATTCTTCCTTCGCGCGCGAGTGGTTTGCTTCATCACGCGGTAGATTGCCGCGTGTGGTTAATTCGTGGCCGTTCACTTTTGCGATGAACACGATCTATCCGCCGCGTTCAGCGAATGCCGAGGGTTGGTGACTAATCCCCACGCCTAAAGGCGGGGGCTTCCAGGGCAAGGCCCAGGCTCTCTAGTCCGAGAGCTTCTATGTTTAGCGAAGCGTTCAAATCACGGTCAAGAACCAAACTGCACGAAGGACAAACATGGACACGAACTGACAAATCTTTTTGAACAACCCAACCACAGCCAGAGCATCGTTGCGAAGTACCGCGCGGATCAACCAATACGACTGCACGACCAGCCCATTCTGCCTTGTA
>CAIWRB010000168.1 GCA_903914955.1 uncultured Chloroflexota bacterium
CAACTCACCATCTTTTCATGTCCCGAGCCTTTAAAGAAGGGAGATGCACCCGCACCGTGAGATATAAAAATAACTGAACTAGCCATAAGATTACATATTAATGAGTAATTAAATTTGAGATAGAGATAATACATGGATGCAACAATAACAATAGAAGAAAAACGCGAAATCCGCGAAAAGGTATCCAAACCATTGCTTTGGATAGGCATGATCAGCATGTCGATGGTATTTGCCGGTTTAACAAGTGCTTATGTAGTCCGTCAGGGAAAAGGAGACTGGCTGAATTTTGATTTGCCTCAACTGTTTTATGTAAGTACAGCTATTATTCTCATAAGCAGTGTAACCATGAACTGGACGTTATCGGCTGCAAGAAAAGGGAAATCCGAATATGGCGGCGGCAAGACTGGCAATGAGAATGCTTTCCGCCGGGGATCCGTCCTTTTGGGCGCGGAAGGAAACCACCATCAATGCAGATGTCGCGCCGCTCAGAATGGCCAGGATGTTCCCATATAAACCGTTCGCACTCAATTTGTCACCAAAGAACAGGGTGAGTCCTACAAAAATAACGAGCATGGACAGCCAGTCTGTGCGCGAAGGCTTTTCGCGCAGGAACCAATAACCCAGCAACACAACATAAATGGGGGCGGTGTACTGCAGGAAGATCGCATTCGCGGCGGTGGTTAACCTGGTGGACGTGACGAACAGGAATTGGGTCAGGATGGAGGACACCGCAGCCAGCAGCTGCCAGCGATTCCAACTTTTCGGCAATCGCCGCAGGTAAACGAGAAATACAAGACTTGCGAACAGGCTGCGCGCAGACAGGATCGCAAGCGGCAGCCAGTCCATCATCTTGATCAGCACCCCGCTCGTGCTCCATAGAACGGCAGCCAGCGCGAGAAAGAGAATCGCCTTGCGGCGCTCTGAAAGGGAATCCATTTAATGTCCTCACAAGATCTATAGGATCGAATAGTTGATTATACGTGACAGCGCCTTGGACATGCTCCGGAATTCCATCGGTTATACTATTGAGAATTTTCCAGACGCACAACTTAATAAGGGACCTCATGCCAAACCGCTACAAAATACACCAAAAACTGATCTCCATCGGGGATGATTTCTGGATCGAAAACCAGGAAGGCCAAAAAGTCTTCAAGGTGGATGGCAAGGTCTTTCGCATCCGCAAAACGCTGGTCTTTGAAGATGCAAATGGAAAGACACTCTGTTCGATCAAAGAGCGCCTGCTGACGATCAAGGATACAATGGTGATCGCAGACGCAAAAGGCGGTCAGATGGCTGTGATCAAGAAGGCGCTCCTCACCCCATTACGCGACCGTTGGGATGTAAAGGTTAATGGCGGACCCGACCTCGATGTGCAGGGCAACTTCCTTGATCATGAATACGCCATCAAGGATGGACGCAATAAAGTTGCCGAGATCTCAAAGAAATGGATCAGCATTACCGACACCTACGGCGTGGATATCGAAGACGGGCAGAATGATATTTTGATCCTGGCTGTAGCCATTGCCATTGATATGATGATGCATGACGATGATGAAAAGAAAGAGAAAAAGGAAAATAAAGAAAAGAGAAAATAATTTAGATCCTCATCTTTGCAGCCTAACAAGACCTCCGGAATTATGAAAGGTTCGGGGGGCTGGTTATGATGTGGAGCGACCTTATAACCTGCGCTTTGGTTCCCTTCGGCAATTGACTAATCCTTCACAATGCGAACCTTTGTCTCATTGACGCTTTATGCCAGTTTTTATAAACTATTGCTGCAACGGAGGTATTTATGAGATCGAAAATATTAGCGTTTCGTCTGGCTTTTCTTATCGTGTTTTCCATGTCTTGCAGTTTCTTAACCAGGGCGATCCCGGGCGGAAATGTCCAAAAGGGCTTTGGCGCTGAGGCTACGTCAGCTTCCAGTGTCCAGTTGACTTGGAAGCCGCTTGACGGCGCGATCGGTTATCACCTGGATGTGCGTTTTGGCGAAAATGATTACATCCCGGTTGCCAAACTGCCGGCGGATCAAACCTCGTACGAAGCATTCCCAGTCCCCGATGACAGTCAAATGACCTATCGTTTGCAGGCTGTGACTTCATCCGGCACAACGGATGTGGGAACCGTGGATGTCACCACCCCGGCGGTGACGCCCAATCCGCTGACCGTTCAAGCGAATGAATACAAACCCATTACATGGACACCGCCCACTCCGGACCCGAATAACCCAACGATCGATCCAAGCAGTTTTTATCCGCCCGGCTTTGACCCGAACGATCCACAAAGCTTCGACCCGTCTGCGCTTATGCAGCGGGTATCTGCGAGCGCGGACATTGGCGTGGAAGGCGGCGAGGTTACCGTTACCACGCCGGACAAAATTACCTATACGTTATCAGTTCCCGCCGGAGCGCTGGATGATATTACATCCATCGCTCTCGTTCCCATTGAAAGTATTGACAGTTTGCCGTTCAGCGGCGGGTTGTTGGGCGCGGTTCGGATCGAGCCGGAAGAATTGGTCTTCGACATCCCCGCCACCCTGACGATCACCCGGGCAGACGGCTCATCCATACCCAGCGGCATGACAAATATAGCCTTTACTTTTGAAGGGCAGGGACAGGAATTTCACCTCAATCCTTTTGCCTCACCTGATGTTTATGCCTTAAATTTGGGCACAGTTCAATTGGCCAGCCTTGCCGCAGGTCCGCGGTTTTCCGGTTCGGACGGCGGAATATCCATACCCGATTCACAATCCTATGGAGCCGCTGCCGGAACTTTGCAAGAAGCGCGTCAGGTCGTTCAAAATAACGCCCCGACTGATCAAAATTCCAATTCCCAAAATGCCATTGCTTACGCACAGGCAGAAGACGATCTTGCGCCATTAACGGTAATACCAGATCTTGCCCCTATACCTTCAAAGTTTCAAATAATAGATGCTGCTCTCGTGAAAGCGTTGAATGGAGTAAGCTGGGATGATCTCAAGAAATCGTTTAGTAAGCTGGACGACTTAGAGAGGAACTTTGGCAAAGACCCGAAAGCGAAGGCACAGATGGAGGCGATCTGGGATGCATTACTGGACCGGTTGAACAATCTCCTTCAACACAACAAGGATAAAAGCCTCACCCGCGATGACTTTGACGCCCATGCTTTGGTCTCACAGATGATGAACAGCAGGAGAGGAACTTTTGGCGCGGAAATGGGATCCCGGTTCAAAAAAAAGTATGGCGATACTATCTTAAAAGAAATCTCGGACAGCACCAAAAATTGTGTTCTGAATTTGGAGATCAGCTCCCGGATCACCGCCGATACTCCGCCGGTTAAATTCACCACCGACGTCAGCGGAACGATACAGAATCTAAAATTCAAGTTCGCAAGGGGCAAGACTTATCTTACTGGTAAAGGTGAACTTCAATATGCGCCCATTCAAGTGATCCCGAAATTAAATACCTCGAAGGATTGGTGCGATCCCTGGGAACCTTTAAACGACATCACTGTAACCGTAACGGTCACCCGCCTTGAACCGATTTTTTACCCGCGTACAGCCGAATCTGAAGGCGG
>CAIWRB010000169.1 GCA_903914955.1 uncultured Chloroflexota bacterium
TAAGCCAGGGCTGCGCCTGCTGTAAACAAAATGATGTTGATGACAAAGGGCAGGTCTTTATTTATAGTGGAGAGTGACCCCGCGATCCAGCCGAATGGGGAGGTGAGCAGGATGATGCAGACATACAAAATGGATTGAATGCGGGCGCGTTCCTTGGGATCGATTGTTAAAACGACCATGCGATCTACGAGCGGATTGACCGCCGCGAAACTGCAAGCCTCCAGCAAGACACTGACCAAAAGAAATAAATAACCTCTGTCTGGCGCAGAGATCAACAGTATCTGGCTGAGGATGAAACCTAAAAAGCCGATCGTCATGGGAAGTTTGAAATGCAGTTTATTCAGGGATGGATTTACCAGAAAAAAGAAAACAAGCAGAATGATCGTTTTTACAAAAGGGAAGATGGCCAGATTTTGCGCCGGTATGTGTAATTTCCCGGTGACCAGAATGCCCCAGAAGCTGGCGCTGATCATCGAAGATACGGTGATCACAAGCATGATGCCGGCCGTATAAAGTGTTTCAGGGGATCTGATCAAACCTTGAAATACCTCCTTGTATTCACTTAACACGCCCAGTACGCTTTGATGGCGTGTTTCATGTAAACGTATGAGCCCTTGTTTGGTTTCCTGAGTCATCTGATAAGTGAGGACAGCTTTCAAGGTAAACATAATCGCCGCGAAGAAATACAATCCGCGCACAGTAGGCACGAGTGAGAAGAATCCGATCAGTATACCGGCCAGCGGGGCGGCAAACCCAACGATCTGATTGGCAATATAGATCCAGGTGTAGATATCAACCAACTGACTTTCTTCAGCATCCTCCACCATTAGGCAGGACCATGAATTAAGCGTGATGCGCCAGACACTGTTGATGATGCCTGCCGCGAGGAAATACCAAAAATTTTGAGCCACCGCCGATATGAGGGCAGGAACGCTCCAGGATAAAATATCGAATATCATGGTGGTGAGTCTGCGCCCCAACTTGTCGGTTATGACACCGCTCAGTAAGGCAAACAGTACCTGAAATCCCCAGCTGACGCTAACGATAAGCCCGATCTGTTTATCAGATAAACCGATCGCGATCATGTAAATGGATATGTAAGGAGCGTACAGGTTGAACGGAATTCCCCACAGCGGTTCAAGGTAGACACATCCGCGCGGATTGCCCGTCAGACTTTTTAGGGTGGTGAACAATGAATGATCTTTCAAAAAGGCATCTCTTGAACTGGAATGAATTGATATTAAATTTCTGATCTCCAACCCGCGTAAACAGCAAAGCGAAATGAATGAAAAAAAGAATCCACGTTTTGAAAGCCGATCTCTTTGAGCCATGAAATTTGATCCGGGAGCGTGGCGCATTTATCGTACAGCATGCGTTCCTGCGCCGCGCGGATCTCATCTTCATCACTGCCCAATGCGCGCGCGCCATCGAGATGCGTTTCTTCATATAATTTTTGCTGCCAGTCATTGACCCCTAAAATTTGTTCGGCGTTGACAAATACCCCGCCTGGAACAAGCGACTGATGGATGCGCTTGAACAGGCCGCGTTTATGTTCATCTGTCAGATGGTGGATCGCCAGGGATGAGATGACCGCGTGAAATGATCCTGCGGGCAGCGCTGCGGTCATGGATCGGATGGATATTTTGAGATCGTATTGTCCCAGCCGTTGCTGCGCTTTTGCAAGCATGTCGGATGATTCGTCCAGTAGATGCAACGAAGCACTGCCGATCTTTTGTAGTACGAATTCGCTTAATAATCCTGTCCCTGCGCCGAGATCAAGAATTATAGGAGATGAAACCTTGATCGAGCGCGCGGTCAATTCTGCGGCGGCAGCGTAGAATTGATCATAGCAGGGGACGAGTCGGCGGTGTGAGAGATCGTAATCAGCGGCGTTCCAGATATTGCTCATGCGCGTGATGTTACCATAAAGGAAAGGCTCCCATTTTGTGGAAGCCTTTCCTTTATTATTTTATTCACTCAATAGGTAATTTTGATAGAGTGCCTGGATTAGAAACTGTGCGAGGTCACAAATAATACGTCATTCTCTGCAAGTGGGTGGCCGGGTCAATATGTTGTACTTTGACATATTTTGGAACATTCAGACTGATAGGCGCGTAGTTGAGGATCGCTTTCACCCCAGCCTGAACGAGTTTATCTGCAACGCTTTGCGCGAAGGGTGCTGGGACGGTGAGCATGGCCAGCTTGATGCCTGCAGATTTTATTCTTTCAACCATGGAGGCAGAATCTTCAATGGCGAATCCTTCGATCTTTTGACCGATCTTTTCCTTGCTGTTGTCGAAGACCATAACGATCTGAAAGCCGCGATTGTTGAATCCCTGATAGCGCGCGAGCGCGTGACCCATATCGCCAGCGCCAACAAGCGCCACATCCCATTTGCGGTCCACTTTGAGGATCTCTTTTAATTTATCGAGAAGGAAGGGGATCGAGTAGCCCGTGCCTTGTTTGCCGAACTCGCCGAATTGAGAAATATCCTTGCGGATCTGCGCAGCTGAGATGCCGACATGTTCCCCCAATTCCTGTGATGAGGTATTGTTTAGGCCATTATCTGCCATTCGCTGTAAAGCGCGCAAGTAAACCGGTAAACGGCCAATGATAATATCTGGAATTTTCTCTGAGTTCATTTGTGCCTCGCTTTTTAAAATAAAACCTGTTATCTGCCACGAAAAACTGTTTTGTACCATTATACACAAGTATTGCACAAACAAAGGCGGGATTTTAGAAAAGGCTTTTTTTGTATCAGCCGGCCCATTGCTTCACGCCGGAAAAATGTGCAAAGCGACTGTGCTTGAGTACCGCCCGATTTCTAAGACGAATGCCAGAGCTGTTGATCCAGCATTCGCGATGATATTTTTGCGCAGTGAAATTCTTTCCTAATCAGACGGAGAATAATATATAATCGTTTAATCCAAATTATCGGTTCGAAGCCATTCCTACCTTCCATACATAAGTCACCATGTGACACCGACCTGTGAATAAAAGGATTTCATGAACATCGATCGTAACACGCTTGCTCTGGTCTTGAGCCTCATTAATATACTGCAAATGCTTGCACTGCTTGCCCAATCCAGGCTGAATAAAGCCCATCCCGCATTAGGCTGGTGGACTCTGGGCAGCGGATTGATGGCGCTTGGCTCGATCGGATTTGCCTTAAATATCCTGGTTGATGATCCCAGGCTTGGAGATATCGCGGGAGTTTTCAATAATGCCATTTTCCTATCCGCCCTGGCGTTCATCTATATTGGGACTTTGAGGTTCGAGGATAAGCGGGAAAATCACGTTTATCTTTTCGGTTTCTGCGGTTTGGCTATCCTGATCTCTACGTTTTTCACTTTCATTGATAATGATCCGCTGGGACGCTGGCTGACTTTTTCGATGTCACTGGCTGTTCTGTTATTGCTGATCGCAAGGACGTTCTTTTTATACAAGATGCGTTCGCTTTTTCTATCGCGCTTCCTTGCGACTTTGTTCCTTTCAGCCGGCATATTTTTTATCATACGCGGGCTGGCTCCTTTTTGGGTAAGGATCGGCGGCGGATTTACAAATTCGTTTATGAAAACCGAGACGCTTCTGGCCATCCTCATCTTCAGTGTGCTGTGTACGTTCGGGTTGATCCTCCTGACGAACCAACGTTTGATCGTGGAAAATCGTGAAACCCGGGAAAATCTGGAAACGATCATCAACACCAGCCCGGATTCGATGAACGTCATCCGCCTGTCTGATGGCCGCTTTGTTGACGTGAATCAAGGCTTTACATTGATAAGCGGATATACCCGCGCTGAGACGATCGGAAGATCAACGGTTGATCTCAATCTTTGGGAGCATCCAGAAGAGCGGCTGCAGTTTGAAAGGATACTCGCTGAAGTGGGGTATGTACAAAATGAGGAGATCGTTTTTCGGCGCAAAGACGGCAGTCTGATCATGGGTTTGTTATTCGCAAAGATCATTAACCTGCAGGGCATTCCCCATATCATCAGCGTGACCCATGACATCACCGAGCGTAAAAGAATTGAGAATGAACTTCGTAAACTGACGAACGTGGTGGAACAAAGCCAGACCTCGGTAATGATCACGGATCTCAGCGGCGTGATCGAATACGTTAACCCTAAATTTTGTGAGGTGACAGGTTATGGTCTTGAGGAAGTGTACGGAAAAACCCCGCGCTTGCTGAGATCGGCTGCTACTCCGCCAGAGATCTATCAGGAATTATGGGCGACGATCACAACTGGAAGGAAGTGGCAGGGCAGGTTCCAGAATCGAAAAAAGAATGGCGACCTGTTCTGGGAGTCGGCGATCATTTCACCGATCCTGGACGGGCACGGGGTGATCACGCAATACATGGCGGTCAAAGAGGATATTACCGAACAGATACAGGCGCAGGAGGCTTTGTTGAAATTGGCGGCGGTGGATGAGCGCCAGCGCCTGGCGCGTAACCTGCACGATTCTGTCAACCAATCCATCCATGGGATGGTGCTGTTCTCAGAAACGCTGGTTTCCACATTGGAAAAAAATAACATGGAGCGCGCCAGACAGATCGCTGATCGTATTCTGGAAAGTGCGCGGCAGGCGCTCAAGGAAACCCGCCTGATGTTATATCAGATCCAGCCGTCCAGCGTGGATAAGGAAGTAGACCTTATTAATGATCTCGAGACGAGATTATTAACAGTGGAGCGTCACGCCGGAGTGCGGGCGCAGATCATTCAAGAAGGTTCATTGGAACATTGCCCGCAAGCATGGCACGAAAATCTATTCTGGATTACGATCGAGGCATTGAACAATGCCATGAAACATGCCCAGGCCCGCAGCATAAAGATCAGCATTCGTTCCTTCCCGAGGCGTCTTGATCTGGAGATCGCTGATGATGGCGTAGGGTTTGATGCCGCCAAACCCCGCAGCGGCGGGTTGGGTCTGCAGAACATGCATGAACGGGCTCATCTGCTTGGCGGTGAATTAACCATCCTATCATTGATCGACAGGGGCACCCGGGTTAGCTTTGGCGTGGATATTAAAGGATAATTATGGATAAAATAAAAATTCTGGTTGTGGATGATCACCCCATGATGCGCGAGGCCATGGTAACCGCATTGAATGAAGAAGCTGATATGCATGTGGTCGGCGAGTGCGTCAATGGGATCGAAGCGATAAAATTCTATGAAGAACATGATCCGGATGTGATCCTGATGGATCTGCTGATGTCTGGTATGAATGGCCTGGAAGCGATCATAGAAATTCGCAAGATCGATCCGCAGGCCAGGATATTGGTGGTCACCAGCCTGGAGGATGAAGAGAAGGTGCTGGCAACCATTCAGGCCGGCGCGCTGGGCTACTTTCCCAAGACCGCGCCGCGCGCGTTCCTGCTGGAAGCCATCCGCAAGGTAGCTGATGGGATTCCCTACCTGCCATCCGGCATCGCTGTAAAACTATTTAAGGGGTTGCGTGAAATGGGCGCGGGCATGAGCCCTGCCAAAAGCGCAACGGATGAATCGCTTACTTCCCGCCAGGAGGAGATCCTGGCTTTGCTGAGCGAGGGGCATTCTGACCAGGAGATCGGCAGGATCCTTCACCTTGAAGAGTCCACTGTGCGCTCACATCTGCACCGCATCATACAGCGCCTGGGGGTTGAAAACCGCGCGCAGGCCGTGGCCTATGTTCTCCGCACACGAAAATCTGATTAGGATAAGCCGCAAGCGCGGATGCCAGGCGCGCCCGGCCCAGACTGCCACATTCAGAAAAAGTCCTCCCATGGAGGGCTTTTTTGTTTAAGCTGCCTTGCACAAAACTTACACAAAAGTGAAACACCACGTGGATGTGTTAAACAGGCTTTCTTGATATGTTTGAGCGGTGAAGGCTTTTGCGATGCTTGCGGATACTCCCATTCTGGTTTCCGACAAAGCGATGGCCTGCCCAAGTGAAATAAATGGAATCCAGATAAATAGCATTAAAGGAGAAAACGATGCATTCAACAAAATTGTTCAATAAGTTCTTTTATGCGGTAACGATCACAGCATTCGTGTTCCAGTTGATCATGCCTACCACTGTTTTCGCAGATGGCGAGACACCCCCGGTAGACCCTGCTCCGACGAGTACACCTGTGGACGAGGCTACTCCCGCCCCAACGGAAGAGTCTGCTCCGACGAGCGCCCCTGTGGACGAAGCCACGCCAGCCCCAACCGAAGAGATAGCGCCGCTTCTGGCGGATGTGCCCCCAGGCACCGATGTGGTCGTGTTGGATGAAAATGGACAGCCCCTTCCGCTGGCCAGTGAAGCCGCCGCAGAAGTGATCGCTCAGGGCGACCCGATCTGGTGCCCGGGAAGCCAAAATCCATATACTGACTCTACTGGCTGTTCCCCCTCCTACACAACCCTGACGGCTCTGCTGACTGCGCTCGATGAAAGTACCTGGCCTGATGGAACCATCTGGATCGAGAAGGGGATCTACGATGGTTTAGCCGGTCATAATACTGCCGAGGCTGGCACTACCGCTGGCGGCTCAGCTAAAGCGGTCCGCTTACTAGGCTCGAGTAATACCAACAACCTGACCATTCAAGGCGGTTGGAACAGCAGCACGGGTGCAATTGATGGCACTTCCACGTATGCCATGACGCTCGCCTTCCAATGGGGCGGGAATTTAACCATCAAGAATATCACATACGATGGAACAAGTGATAGCTCCAACCCCGATTACGGGTTGATCATTGGAGCGACCGGCAGCGGGAAGACATTGACGCTGGACCATGTCCAAGTCCTGAGTGCCCATAATACAAA
>CAIWRB010000170.1 GCA_903914955.1 uncultured Chloroflexota bacterium
CAACAGCTCCTTCCAAACAGAGCCCAATCCCAGTTGACCAACCCATTCCTCGATATACCCAAATTCAAGCTGATTTTTTTTCGCCCGCAGAATCGCCGCAATATCACGGGCATGTTTCGGCTGTCCACTCAATCCCAAATACATGAGCTTGTAAAGGATCAGATCCTCCGCAGAATGGATATATACCTTTCCGATCGGTGGGCCATAATCAACCAGTACACGGCGTTGAAACGCGCTTTGTCGAAGCGCGTCACCTTCTCGCATCAAATATAAATCCGCTTTGAGACCACTGTACATATGGATCGCGTTCAGGGGAATGTCTGCGCGGTCCTCCATCATCGCATCCAGAATGATATCGGCTGGGACGAGCATATTCCTTTTCTCAAGTTCCTTGGAAAACCTGACAACGGCTTCGATGGGCAGGTTGATTACAAGATCCAAGTCCTGGGTTGCACGGGGTTCACCCCACGCCCATTCAGCAATTGCGCCGCCAATCAGGTATTCGACTCCGGAAACTTTAAGGGCATCAAGGATCAATTTGAGGAAACTGGTGAGATCTAATGGTTGGTCTTTTTTCATGATCTGTAGGCTCGCTGTAATGCGATATGGTTGGCTTCTTGTGCAGTAAGCTTGGGATTTTCCTGGCGAATGCGGTATGTCACCACGTTCCGAGCAGTATCACTGATGACGCAGCCCTGTCGAAAGCGAGCTGCAGGGGATAACTGCTGATAAATATCGATCTGACGCTGATCCGCTTCAACGGCGCTGGCGCTTACCAATTGATTAAAGTCGGGTGACAAGGCTGGCTGTCCGTGCAGGTAATACCCGGGATGTTCTTTGCTTCTGTTGTATTCCAGTAAATGACCTTCTGCTTGAAAAGCCTGTTTGACCACGCGCATGTCGCGGTAAAACGTATCCTCCCAGGCGGAAGTTCCAAAACAATTCCTGCCAAGCCTGTATTCAACCCTGGCAATTAATTGAGCGCGAGTCAGGTAGCGTTCATTCCACAGGATTTGCAGAAGAGCAGTGCGACGCGCCGTGGTAATGTCGCGCTGAATTGCATCGTGGAGAATGACCTCAATAGATTTTCTAGATAAAGTTATATTGACCATAGGTTTATTATACCTGATTTGAAAATCAGTTGTTTTCACGAACACAACTTGTAGGATAGTCCGAAGGTGGTTACGACGGATGTTCCTCTATTCACAAGGTAAATACGGGGTTTGCATGGATACCGTGAAAGCGTTATAATCTTATTCAAGATGGCAATCCTCTCTTTTCGTGACGAAGCTACCGCTGATTTGTATCATGGACGAAACACATCCCGCGCGCGTCGTTTTCCGAGTACGATATTAAAGATTGCCTTGCGTAAATTGGATGTGATTAATGGCGCTCATAAATTTGATGATTTACGTTCTCCACCCGCCAACCATCTTGAAGCCCTGAAAGGCGATTTATCCGGCTTCCATAGCATTCGAGTCAATGATCAATGGCGCATTATCTTTCGTTGGGACTCTGGCGCGAAAGATGTTTCACTGGTTGACTATCATTAGGAGTGGTTCATGCTTCCCGAAAATCGAATCCCCACCCATCCTGGCGAAATCCTGCTTGAGGAATTTCTCATTCCGCTGGAAATGTCACAGGTTGCATTTGCGGAACATGTTGGCGTACCTGTACAGCGCATCAATGAGATTGTGCGTGGAAAGCGCGGTGTTACCCCCGCGTCTGCATGGCTGTTTGCCCAGGCGTTTGGAACTTCGCCTGAATTCTGGCTGAACCTGCAAACAAATTATGATCTGGCGCTTGCCCGTCCAAAACGAAAGATTTCAAAAATACTTGTTCATGCTTAGGAATCTATCTGGTTCCTAAAATATTCAAAAGGGCTTGTAAAGTTACAAATAATCAAGTAAAATGCAGAACATAACGAAATAGTGGCTTTTCCGCCCAAATTCGTTCCAAATGTTCTGTCATCAC
>CAIWRB010000171.1 GCA_903914955.1 uncultured Chloroflexota bacterium
CTTTACAATGGGAGCATTCTCTTCGGGATGGAAATCTTCGAAGAGCTTGTCAATGCGCTCATCTACTTTGGATTTCTTTGGCATTTTCCAATAGCTCCTGGCAGCGATCCGTTAGGTGATTTATACGCCGTGTTTATTCTTTCTGATCAATTTCTTGATTATCTAGTTTTCGAGTATTTATTTTGTATTTCCAATTCTCTACGGTTGCCCGCAGAAATCGAAAGCAGACAGATATACCGGAAAATAAATTATATAAACCGTGAGGGAAGCGTTGGTATTCTTTCACATCCTAAATAGATTTTGAATGGCAGGGGAAAATAGCCTAAAGTAATTGCTTAAGTTCCTCGATCACTTTATGCTGTTCATCCTGCGGCAACTCTGATAGATAATCTTGAATCACATTAATTTCCACTGTTTTATTCGTTTCATCCAAATTGGGAAAATAGTAGGAGATCAAGCTGCGGGTGATACGGTTAAGTGTGTTTAGATAAGCCCAGCCCTTACTTCCTACAACCGCCGTTCGCTGGACGATACCTTGAAAATGGAGAATCCCATTAAAGGCAAGGAGGGTGTTTTTCGTGGACTCAGCCTGTTGGCTATTCATATCTTTTTTAACACGTTCCAACTCAGACCGTAATACTTTTATCTGTTCTGCAGCAATGATATGCTGTTCGTGGCTTCTTGCAAGATTCCTGGAAAGGCGTGAGATCAACAATTCAGCCCATTTGGGATTGGTAAGGATGGTTTGAATGTTAGGGTTGGGGATCTTATATATCACGACATTATTCGTCATAGATATGACCGTCGCGCTTCTGGCTTCGTCATTGATCATGCTCATCTCGCCAAAAAAATTGACAGCGTCGATCGTACCAATTAATTCCTTTGATGTGCCCTGTCCTTTGAAAACCTCCACTGTTCCTACTCGCAGAAGGTACAGCGCTTGTTCACGATCCCCTTCTCTGATGATCACTTCCGGGTTGGGATAAACCCTTATGAGATTCCGAAAAGAGATTATTTCTTCATGGGGTATCCCATATTGTATGTGAAGTTCGTTGGGTGAAATGGAGTTTCCGTCTAAATATCCCTTATTAATCCCAGCCTGCGAATTAGCCATGTAAACACCTCTCAAATTTGACGCGGATATTGGTTCCATTATTGGTAAATTTCTTTTCCACCTCTATCATTCAAGCTGTATGCAAGGACTATTCAATTCCCAGAACCTTATACATCATAACAGGTTCCTGCTTTCCTTTGAACAAACGTTCTTCCACAAATTCGGTGGCGATCTCATCTTTGACAATATTATAAACCTGTCCACTGATCAGTATGGGCCAGGCATGAAAATTGGTTTGATCTTGAAGGCGAAACGAGACCTTGCTTATGGTTGATTGTTTATGCAAGTGAAATATAGCCTACTTTGATAGTTACTTTGCTCTCGTGGATACTGGCTGTCAGTGGAGCGGGAGTGGGTTGCTCTTGCAGCACGGAATTACGTTTGTAAATGTATAGATCATATGTTGTTGCCAGCAAGCATATGATCATCGAGATATTAATGACGATCGATTTTTTTGATTCTTGAAATGTATTTTTTAGTACCCCCCTCACCGGAAATTGTAGTTTGTCCACAATTTTAGGGTAAGGTTAAATTTTACTTATTTGCTGGTGGAATGATATAAAAATCCCCTAAAATAATCCAGCGTGCTATAATGCTTGAAAGTTTTTACAAATTTGATTTTCACATTTATCGGAGGAGCTATGTCACAAAAGACGAATGATCGAACAACGCGTTCTAATTATCTACTGCACAATATATTGATCTTTGTTTTACTGATCGTCGTGGTAGTTCTTTTTGTTCTGCTTACAAGATCTACGAAATCGATCGTTCGGGCCCCGGGTACGCTCCCAGCTGACGCGGTGGCGTGTGGTGTGGAAGGAGGCGGGTTTTCCTGCTCCGGGCTATTGGATCATAAACTTACCCTGGCCAACGTTCCGCCCGGTGTAACTCCCTACTTGCTTCCCATTTCAGCTAGCGACGAATCGAAGTTTGCTGGATTGCCGAAAGACGGTTTTCAATGCGTTATTTCCATTGCAGGAAATCTGGCTTTCTTTGATAAGGGTGGATCTATGGTAAAGAGTTTTGCGTCCCCGGTGGCAATGCAAATCGCTTATACGGGAAATGATATTGAAAAACTATCAGGCTGCAAGAGTGGTTTGACTGAGGCAGATCTGGTACCGGTCTATTTGTATTCGCCTGATGCTGATGCCAGAGTGAGTATCTGGAAACCATTCCAAAACTACAATATGGATGGCAGCACGGCAACAATTGAATTCCAATTTTGGGGAGACCCGCCAATTGGCTGGGGAAGCCCGAAATCGAAATAAGTAGGCATGATCTATATAGAAAACACGCCAGACATTATTGTCTAGCGTGTTTTCGTTTATTTAAAGACTCTTGAATGCCTTTTCGATGGCTTGCAAGCCAAGCTTATTATTCAGGGCGCTAAAAGTTTTCCGTCCATTTTCGAGAGCAATTCTTGCCTCATGCAATTGTCCTTGTTTTTTGAGAAAATCAGCAAAGGCCAGGTAAGCGCGTGCCACTTCGTATTTGCTGTTTTCATTATTTAATAAAGCAAATGCTTCATTAAAACATTTTCCGGCCTGTTCAAATTCATTTCGTTTCCAATGCAGGCTGGCTTGAAGAACAAGTGCCTGACCTGAAAGACGCGGAGATTCTTGGTCTGAGATCAAAGAGTTTAGTTCGCTTAATTCATCCTCCAATTTATCGAAGCGCGAAAGCGCAATTTTGGCTTCGATCAGGAAGAGACCCGCTTGTACCTCAACAAATATAAGTTTTCTTTTTCGGGCAATTTCCCATGCTAGTTGAAGTTCCTTTGCTGCCAGATCATGTTGCTCATCCTGCAGTAAGATATCACCGATGTTGTAGTGACCGATCATCGCACCGCGCATATCATGTCTGGCCTCGCACAGGTTGAGCGCGCGCCGATAATTTGCGAGCGCTTTGGCAAATTGATTTTGGTAATAATAGACGATCCCCAATTCGCCGGTGACATAAGCAATTCCGGCTTGATCATTTATACGCTCGTATTGTTTCAAGGAATTCTCAAGGTCGCCTATGGCTTGTTCCATATTTCCCTGTCCTCGATGGATAATGCCTCTGACTTGTAAAGCTTTTGCCAGGAGATCTTCACTTTTTACGCTGGATAGCGCGTTCATGGAATGCTGACAAATTTCCATGGCCGGAACAAAATCCCCGTTGGATGTATATGATTCAGCCAAATCGATCAGCAACCTAATTCTGAATTCCGGGTGTTCATTTGTATCGATAGAATCAAGGCTTTTTATCAGGAGGGCGATGCTTTTTAAATATCGTCCTAGCAGGAAGTGCAGGATGCCCAAAGTATGCTGAATCGTACCCCATTCTAATTTGGAAAGCTCCTTATGTTCCGGGCTGGCCACGGAAAGAGTTGCTTCACATAACTCGGCAAGCAGGCTGTATTCATTCCACGCCATGAGCTGGTCTTTCAGACCAGTTGAGAAAAGCGCAGAATAACTGCTGGATGAATCCCCGGCTTGAACGGCATGATGATGCCATTCAAGAATGCTGGCATAATCATCAATACTTTGACGGATTGGCGAGATTTTTTGGTTGCGGTAGAAGTTGGTTGCGCGCAGATGTGCCAATTGCGTGGCTTCGGGGCTGGCTGGTTTTAAACTGTTTTTTACGATATTTGGCAGCCAAAATTTTCCTGTGTCACTTGCCTGAAGCAAACCCTCTTCGCGTAACCTTTTAACGACGCCTGGTGTGACCTGCGCGGTTTGGCATAGCCCGTCAAGGGAGATCTCCCTGTGCAGGATCGTTATGGATTGGAGCGCATCGAATTCCTGAGGAGAGAGGCGCTGCTGGAGTGATACTTTAAATCGTTCGGTGGTTTCTTCCAGCCCGCCTTGAATATCACCAACGGCAGATGTAACGCCGAGCGCCTTTATATAATGAGCGAGGTGGTTTAGTGTGAATGGATGTCCATCGGCAGTGCGGGCCAATGACACAAGCATGTCGTCCGGGAATTTATCCAGGCCAAATACCCGCAGGTAGGAAACTGAATCTGATTCGCCAAGTCCGCGCAGGGTCACGGGTTGTGTGCCAAACTCAAGCAGAAACTGTTCGTTATGCAAAATGGGAACAAACGGATTGGTGACTATGATCCTGGCATTATGGGTATTGCTCTTCAATCCGTCAAAGAGCATTTCAAGGCCTTCATCCTTGAAGTGGTTTGATCCGCGTGAGAGAACCGTTTCGAGATTATCAAAAACGAGCCAGATGGGTGTTTCTGAATTTAAATAATCTATCAATACGTCCACTTCATATGCAGAGGCTTGACCTTCAGGGGAGTTTCGAAACGCCATAACTTCCTGACGCACTTCACCGCCCAGACAGTTTTCAAGATAACTGGAAATGCGATCAAGCAGGACGCCAAGAGTGTTGCCGCTGTTCCGTTGGCGTTCAAAGTCATACCAAAACGGTGGTGGCGATTCGGCCGGCATAAATTCAAGCAAGGCGCGCGCGAATGTGCTTTTGCCAATGCCGGGCATCCCATTGACGATAAGCAGTCGATGATTTTTTAGATACTCGACACCTATAGCGAGTTCCTTCTCTCGGTTGGCGAGGATCAATGGACGTTCGGTTGGTTCGAGCACCGGCAGGGATGATCTTGAATAGCCCTTTTTTTGCCATTTTCTGTCCCAGCTAATTTGGGCCTGGGCACGTTTTTCTCCCAGTTCAGGTAATTCTTGAAACTTGGCATCATCGGATGAAATGGTCTGAGTCTTTCGGTCTTGATCACTCTGTAAGGATGTCAGAGCCAGCTCAACATCATATGCCGATGCGGGTCTCTCGTCAGGATCCTTTGTCATCAATTTCATCACTAACGAATTCAATGCAATTGGAATATCAATTCTGAGGTCTCTAGCTGAAGGGACTGGTGTATTCAAGTGTTGATAGATGAGCTGGACGATATCCTTGCCTTTAAATGGCTGACTTCCTGTTAACATTTCGAACAACATCACGCCAAGCGCATAAAGATCTGACTGGATGCTGGGCTCCCCGCCTTCGATCAGTTCCGGCGCGAGATAAGATGCAGTACCCACGATGACGCCGGACGCCGTAACGTGTGGCGAATCGCTGCTGCGAGCGAGACCAAAATCCATTAGCTTGAGGATGTTTTGCGGAGTGAGGATCACATTTTCAGGTTTAAGGTCACGATGAATGATCCCTTTTCCATGAGCATGGACGAGCGCTTTACAGATCTGGCGTGTATGTTCTATGCAGTCTTCAATACTTGGAGTGGGAATGGCGCGCAAGGTTTTTCCATCAACCAGTTCCATGATGATGAAGGGAGTCTCTTCCGCATCGACAGCGTCATAGATCGTGACGATGTTTGGATGATTAAGTCGGGCGGCGGCGCGCGCTTCGACCAGGAGGCGGGTTCGTCCCTCGGTGCCTAAACCTGCGTTTGAAATGAGTTTGACCGCCACTTCACGGGCAAGCATGATGTCATAGCCGCGATATACAATCCCCATACCGCCTTTGCCAATTTCAGCATCTATTCTATATCTGTTGACAAGCACTTGTCCAAGCATGCAGGTTGGATCCTTTCAAGGAAAATTTGCTGATTATTCAAACAAAATTAAAAGCGTAAAAAGAGAAGCAGGTGTATTTCGAAAATGAAAGGCTGTGTCTCAGGGCAATTTCCAATTTTAAAGGCGTGAAGAGTCATCACGCATTATAATTCGTCCGATTAACTTTACAGGAGTGAATATGATAATTTTGCCAGATACTGGTTTGACCTATGATGATGTATTACTTGTGCCGCAATATTCTGACGTGGACTCGCGGCGATTGATCTCGACAAAGAGCTGGCTGACGAAGAAGATCGCATTATACACGCCGATCGTTTCTGCGAACATGGACGTGGTGACCGAAAGCGAGATGGCGATCACCATGGCGCGCGAAGGCGGTATTGGAATGATCCATCGCTTTATGACGATCGCTGAGCAGGCGCGGCAAATTGACCGTGTTAAAAAAGCGGAGTCTTATATTGTGGATAAGCCTTTCACAATGACAGAATCACATACAGTCGGTGATTTAAAGCGCATGGTGGATGAAACTGGCACAGGAGGGATTTTGATCCTGGATAAAGATGAAAAGTTGATCGGTATCGTCACCACACGTGATCTGTTATTCGAAGAAGATGACAGCCGACCCGTCACCGATGTGATGACCCGCACCGTACATACAGCCTCGCCGGAAACAACCTTGAAAGAAGCGGAGCGTTTATTACATGAATTCCGTGTTGAGAAATTACCTTTAGTAGACAATGACGGGAAGGTTTCTGGACTCGTGACCTTGAAGGATATTCTCAAGATCACTCAATTTCCGCGAGCCACAAAGGATTCGCGTGGACGGTTGGCGGTCGGTGCCGCGGTTGGCGTGCGTGATATGGAAATGCATCGTGTAGAATCAGTGCTTGCCGCTGGCGCTGATTGCATCGTGGTGGATATCGCGCATGGCGACTCGCTTCTTGAGATCGAGATGATAAAAAATATTCGCAAACATTTTCCCGAGGCTCAGATCATCGGCGGCAATGTGGCTACTGCAGATAGCACGAAACGACTCATCGACGCGGGAGTTGACTCGGTGAAAGTTGGCGTGGGTCCAGGTTCCATTTGCATTACCCGCATCGTGGCTGGGTCCGGTGTTCCGCAGCTTACGGCCATCATCGACTGTGCCAGAGCGGCCGAGTCTGCGGGCATTCCCATTATCGCGGACGGAGGTATTCGTCAGCCTGGCGATCTTGCCAAGGCCATCGCGGCAGGCGCGCAGACGGCAATGATCGGCAGTATGCTGGCTGGAACAGATGAAAGCCCGGGCCTGGTCATGACCCGCAAAGGCCATCGTTATAAAGCGTCGCGCGGAATGGCTTCACGTGAGGCAAATATTAATCGAAACAAACGCGAAGGCAACGATCTAACGCAGGAAGAAATAGAAGAATATGTCGCTGAGGGCGTCGAGGCGGCAGTTCCGTATCGTGGACGTGCGCGCGAAGTGTTGACTCAATTGATCGGCGGATTGCAATCTGGTATGAGTTATAGCGGCGCACATTCGATCGAAGACTTCCAACAAAAGGCAGTTTTTATCCGCATGACCGGTGCCGGGCTGAAGGAATCCGGTCCCCATGATGTGGATGTGTTAACGTAAAATGTAAAACAATATGTCAATCTATCTTCACGATATTCCACTTTCACAGGCGCAAGCACGTTTGCGTGAAGCTTTGCAGGATGCTGAACTTTGGCGAATGCTGGGCGTTGAATCGATTCCTCTCAACGAAAACGCGCTTGGACGTGTCACTGCTGAGCCGATCTGGGCGCTGGTATCATCGCCGCATTATCATGCCTCCGCGATGGATGGGTTTGCTGTGATTGCTGATAAAACAAATGGAGCGCAGCCTTCCTCTCCAATTAGTTTTTTATTGAAAGAAAGTTCCACGCAATATGTAGATACCGGTGATCCGCTTCCAGATTGGGCGAATGCTGTCATTCCCATTGAGAATGTAGAATCACTGGATGAAAATGGCGACATTACCTCGGACATTCGTCAACCCTCCTTTATCAGAATTCGCGCCGCGGTTGCGCCGTGGAGTCACGTCCGCCCATTGGGTGAGGATATTGTCGCGACTCAGTTGGTTTTGCCAAAGGGCCGTATCTTGCGCCCCGCAGATTTGGGAGCGATCGCCGCTGCAGGATATCAGGAAATAAAAGCAGCGCGCAAACCGAAAGTTGCGATCCTCCCAACCGGGAGTGAATTGGTTCCGATCGGAAGCAAACTGAAATCGGGTGATATTCTCGAATACAACTCATTGGTGATGGCAGCGCAAGTTAAAGCAATGGGTGCAGAGCCGACGCGTTATCCCATCACAAAAGATGATTTTGATTCGATATGTCAACGCGTGCAGGAAGCCGCACAAACGCATGATCTTGTTTTGTTAAACGCAGGTTCCTCAGCAGGCGCGGAGGATTTTTCCGCAAGGGTTGTGGAGAAGTTGGGCCAATTACTTGTTCATGGAGTTGCCGTCCGCCCAGGTCATCCAGTAATTTTGGGCATGGTAAAAAATGAATTAGGGATTAGGAGTGATGAGACAGGAAACCTAATCCCTATCATCGGCGTGCCTGGCTACCCGGTCTCTGCCGCTCTCACAGTGGATATTTTCGTTGAATCTATCCTCGCAAAATGGCTGGGACGAAGACCGAATGAGCTTCCCACTGAAATGGCGACACTCACACGCAAGATCGTTTCACCCGCTGGCGACGATGATTACGTGCGGGTCGCAGTCGGAAAGGTTGGAGATAAACTTCTCGCCGCGCCATTATCGCGCGGTGCGGGTGTGATCACTTCACTGGTTCAAGCCGACGGACTTGCATTAATTCCAAGTGGAGTACAGGGACTGGATGCAGGTGAGCAACTCAAAGTTCATTTGTATCGAAGCAAGGCTGAAATTGAAAGAACGATCTTCTGTATCGGTTCGCATGACCTCACGCTTGATCTGCTCGCCCAATTTCTCGCGGAACACGATCGTCGCTTTGCATCAGCGAACGTTGGTTCGCAGGGCGGGCTGATCGCGCTTCGGCGCGCTGAGGCGCATTTGGCTGGCTCGCATCTGCTCGACCCCGCGACTGGCGGATATAACATTTCATATATTCGTCAATATATGCCGAACATTCCCGTCAAGGTCGTTGCTTTGGTTGGGCGTGAGCAGGGTTTATTGGTTAAGAAGGGAAACCCAAAAGGTGTAAAAAATTTGGGAGACCTCAGCAAGCCTCACGTCCAGTTTGTGAACCGACAGCGTGGAGCCGGTACGCGCGTCTTGTTGGATTATCATCTCAGCACGCTGGGATTGTCCGCTGATTCTATAATCGGCTATACTCAGGAAGAATATACGCATCTTGGAGTCGCCACCGCTGTCGCTTCGGGCCGCGCAGATTGCGGCCTCGGAATTGCCGCCGCTGCGCAAGCCTTGGATTTGGACTTCATTCCGCTTTTTCAAGAACGCTATGATCTGGTGATTCCCAAAGAATATGCAGAGGGTGACCTACTCGCACCTCTCTTCGGACTGCTGGCTGAATCGGAATTTCGAGACGCAGTATCTCACCTGAAGGGGTACGACGTGTCTGTGATGGGCACAATAATTTTGGAGGACTGAATGGAAGATGGTCTGATCATTGATGATAATCGCAATACTGCCGATGCGTTACATCAAATGTTGGAACTGTTGGAGTTACCCGCGCGAGTTGCCTATGGCTCGAGCCCGGCGATGACAGTTTTGGGACACATGGTTCCGCGTTTTGTCTGTCTCGATATCAATATGCCCGGCGTGGATGGAACTGAAGTGCTTGCATATATCCGCCGAGATCCGCGCTTGAGGAAAGTACCCGTGATCGTGGTTACGGCAGATGATCAACCAGAAACGCGTCATCTTGTGATGAAAGCAGGTGCCCAGGCAATGTTGATAAAACCTGCAACGATTGACGCACTGGAAGAGGCATTAAATAAAGCTGGAATCGTAACACCATAAAAAGCGGAAAGGTAAAATATGCAATTTACAAGCAATGAACTATATGCACTCCTAAACCAACCTGGCCCGCATTGGTTGGTAGGCGCCGATCTGAGTAATGCAGATCTGATCGCGGCTGATCTATTCAAAGCCAACCTAATCAAAATTAACTTAGGTGGAGCCACACTGATCGAGGCTAACTTGAGTGAGGCTGATCTGAGAGGGGCGAACTTGAGTAGGGCGAACTTGACCGGAGCTGCCTTGCAGAACGCTAACATGGGCGGTACTGACCTGAGCAATGCCGACCTAAGTGGGGCTGATCTGAGTGGAGCGTATAACCTGGACGGGGCTAACCTGAACGAGGCTGTATATACTTTAGATACGATTTGGCCTAAGGGATATAAACCAAACTTGTCTGGTGCGATCCTCATCCCATAAAATTATTAGTAAATCAACTTAAGCGGTTTTACAACTAAGAACGTATGGGAAAACCCAAAAAAATTCACCCCAAAGAAATATCTTACGGCGGGGGCCATGGGATATTCACTGGTTGTGAATATCCATGCTTTTCAACGGTATATAGTTGTCCGAAGGAAGGTCCCGCACAACCGGCTTCGTCTTTGACTGAATAGCTTGTTGTGAATTGGTCGGGATAGGAAAACGTCCACCAAAGTAGAAAAGTATCCTGGCAAACGAATGCTTCAATAAAGTAGCCGCGATCTTTATCCGTGGTCATTTTCATTTGATCCCAACTGATGGTCACTTCATCACCATTGCGGACAGCGGATACATTGTGAGGCGGGCCATATTGATTGCTGCCAATGGACTGAAGATCTGGGGTGATCTTATTGATATTGCTAATATCGCCAACCACATCCACCACTGAAGGCGCAACCCAGCAAAAATAATTAATTTTATCAAATTTGATGAAAAGCCAGTTGCTGTAAAAGGCTCTTCCTCGCACAGTGCCAATGTCTCCAATCGCCAGATCTGCGGCGTGTAAATAGGCGACAGCAGGACCGTAGCGGCAATGCGCTTGTTTATTGACGGTCACACTCGGGAAAGCAAATGTTGGAGTGGCTGTGACCGTGGGTGACGGCGTGATGGTCGGAGTTAACGTGATCGTTGGAGTCGACGTGTAAGTTGGAGATGAAATGAGTGTTACTGTTGGAGTCTCTGTCCAGGAAGCTGCGGTGGCTGTGATGGATGTTGCAGTTAAAGTTGCCTCCGCTTCGGGTGAAGATCCGCAGGCAGTCAGGAGGATCAATGCTATCAATAAAGTGAACCCTTGCTTATTCATTTAAACTGCTCCAGTAACGTGACTATGTTTTCGCCGAGCGCTTCATTGGCGTAACCGCCTTCCATGATGATCACAGCTGGAAGGCGCATTCCAGCGATTCGCTTTCCAATTTCCATAAAACCGTTGCGCGTGACTTTGAATTTGCCAAGCGGGTCTCCGTCAAAAGTGTCCATGCCAGCGGAGATGACAAGATGTTGTGGCTCAAATTTTCTTATGATCTCCAAAGCTTCATCCAATGCAAACAAATATTGGGGATCATCTGTGCCTGCAGGAAGCGGGAAATTTCTATGAAAACCAATTCCTTCGCCTGCGCCCGTTTCATCCGCGAAACCAATGTAATGCGGATATTCGAAATCAGGATCACCGTGAATTGAAATTGTTAAAACATCATCGCGTTCGTAGAAAATATCCTGTGTTCCATTTCCGGCATGATAATCTATATCAAGCAAGGCCACTTTCCCTTTTGATGAAAGCCAATTCGCGGCAACTGATGCGTTATTGAGGAAGCAATAACCAGCCGCATAATCTACTCCCGCGTGATGTCCGGGTGGGCGGCAAAGAGCGAATGCGGAAAGCTGTGTGTGGAATGTTGATTCGGCTGCGCTTACGGCGCAATTGACAGACGACAACGCGGCAGCATATGTATGTTCCACGATGCAGGCGGATAAATCCATCATGTAGTAGCCGGCTTTGCCGAGCAGTGTAGACGGTATATGCGGCGACCGTCTCAATGCAAATGTCGCCGGCAGGAAAGCATGCGTCTCAGGAGAGGCCGCAACTTCGGGGTCAGAATCCAGCCACTCGTTCCAAGCAGAAGCGAGGAAGGCGATGTAATCCTTGTCATGCACGGCATAGATCGGTTCAAGCCCGAAATCTGATGGTTCAAGAAATTCAGCCCAATCCTTTTGTTTGAGCGCGGATAAAATCCGATCCATGCGATCCGGGTTTTCAAGATACGGCACACGTTTACCGCCGTCGAAAACCTCGAAAGGCGGATAATGTTTGCGATGTGTTTCGGAGTAGAATGTTTTCATAGTAAGACAATTTTACCTGCAAGCGTCATGGTTCACGGAGGAAACATGGAACTATTTGAAACGATCAATACGAGAAATTCTGTTAGCAAAGTAAAAGCGGACTCACTTCCGCGGGATTTTATCGAAAAATTATTAGATGCCGGCAACAGAGCACCAAATCATTTCAAAGTGAGGCCGTGGCGTTTTTTTGTTTTGACGGGAAATGCACGTAATAAATTAGGCGATGCAATGGCCGCTTCGCAACATTACCGTTTCCCTGATCTGCCGCAAGAAGGTTTGGATAAGACCCGCGCATTACCGCTCCGCGCGCCTGTCATTATCGCGGTTGGCATAGATAAACCAGTTGAGCCAAAAGTAATCGAGGTGGAAAATATTTCTGCTGTTTCCGCAGCATGCCAGAATATTTTATTGGCCGCTCATGCACTTGGCCTTGGCGCAATCTGGCGTACCGGCGAATGGGCGCGTGATTCGAAGGTTAAGGAATTTTTTGGCTTTTCAGAAGATCAATATATTGCAGGATTTATCTATGTTGGATATCCCGATGTTGTAAGTGAACAAACAGTGAAACCATCTTTTGTGGATAGAACTGTATGGATGGAAAATTGAGAGCATGAGCGCGGGTACATGTTTGCCTTTATCCATATCTTCCCAACAAACCCATCATTAAATCAGGTCTATCTGTAATGATGCCGCTCACTCCCCAGTCTATGAGTTTCTGCATGGTTTCGATATCGTTGATCGTCCAAACCTCGATCGAGAGGTTGCGTGCATGTGAGGTTTTGACGAATGCTTCGGTCATCACTGTAATACCTCCCGATTCTTCGGGGACTTGCAATGCTATAAACTTGGGCGAGTAAAAACCAGCGAGGAATACCTTGCTGGCTAATACGAAAATAGTTGTTTCATTCTTCACGCTGGAAGTGGCAACCTCTGGACATTCAGCTCTGAAATCTTTCATCTTGTCGTCGAAGAAAGATGCGACCAATATTTTTTCTTGCATATTATATTGGCGGATCAATTCACAAAATGGTTTCATCATTGCAGCGTTTGACATTTTGATTTCGATGGTCATATGTTTGTCAGGAAATGTTTGATACATTTCCACCAATGTAGTTATAGTGATACCCTGGGCTGATGAAAATTGCTCCAAAAAGGTGGTTTTCTATCGTGAGCTTGAAACCATTTTTGTTCCTGATGGTTGTCATAGTTCGAGCGCCTGGAGCAGGCATTGTTACAAAATTAGAGTGCAATC
>CAIWRB010000172.1 GCA_903914955.1 uncultured Chloroflexota bacterium
AACTCTTTGAGCGCTTCAAAAAAGTTCCGAACAAGAGTGCCTTGTTCTTCCACGTTTAGTTTCACTGGCGTCAATCCAAATGGGACAATTTGAGAAACCCCGCCAATGCTTTCATATCCTATTTCCGTAAAGATGATCTGCTTGTTCCAATTGGACGTGCCATTTCGAACCATCTTAAGGAACTTTAAATAATTTGCTTTTACTTCTTCATCTGACGGCTTGCTGCTATTTGCTAATGGGAAGCAATAAAAATTGATGCCAATATAATCCACCGCGTCCCACCATTTCACATTGTCGAAGGTATCACACCATGCTTCGTATGTGATCTTGCCATGGTAAATGCTTCGGACTTCCCCGATCAGAGTTCTCCAATGTGCCTCCTGAGGCTGTGCTCCAGTTTGTTCTCCTCCGATAATAAGCAGATCAATATTCGCATCTTCAGCAACGTTGGCATATGTTAGCAAATTCCTTGTATACGTATCAAAGTAGACAGACCATTTCTCCTGATCCGATCCATAATTCAAATTGGCAGACCAGTTGCCAATCGCCCCAACCACATCAAGGGGAAAGGAAAACAGAGCAACTCGTACCCCTATGGAATGCGCGAATTTGGTCACATTCTTAATGCCTGAAAGCGAAAGTGAATTATTGTAATTGCAGATAATTTCTGATGGTTCATCCACATTCATCTGGCAGGGAACTTGCAATGCAATCCAATTAGCCCCAAGCGGTACGATATTTTTGGTTATCGCTTCTCTACCATCCAAAGTATCCACCCCCGGGCCAAGTCCCCAGTCGGTAAACCATGCACCTTTTATTAAGTCGGTTTCAGGCGCTAAAGTAGGGGAAGGGATAATAGTCACTGTGGAAGTTGGAGTTTCTGTTGGAGAGGCTGTTAAAAAAGCAGCGGTGGAAGTGATTGCCAAAGTGCTAGGGGGGGACAATGACTTGGCCGGTTGACATGCGACAATCATCACTAATAAAAGAAAAAGAAGAACCTTGGAAATTCTTGTACGTTTCATGGCTACCAACTTTCAACTCAATCCAAAGATATGCGCCAAAATTATTCCATACTCCGCCTTTAATGTCGAATTATAAATAGCTTTAGGTTATTTGTCACCCAATTCTTGGACCAATCCTCGGACAAGGGCATGATTACTTAATACTTTTCGACGCCAGAAACCTCCAACTTGACGTAAAATAACAACTCACATTTTGAGCTTGCAAACTTAGAAGGTTTCATGGATCCCATGCCGACCGCTAATTTGAGGGGATGTTTTTTACGGCGATGTTTCCTGAGCAAACACAGGCACATTCCTACATCAGAAACTAAGGAACAAAACAGATGGAATATTCAGAGTTAATTGCCGCCCGTTACAGTGTGAGAGCATATCGTCCTGACCCGGTCGAAGACGAGAAATTGCAAACTATTCTGGAAGCGGCGCGCCTGGCTCCAACTGCAGCCAATCGGCAACCCATCCGACTGGTAGTGATGCATACAGCTGGCCGTGAAGAAGAGATCGGGAAAATTTACCGCCGTCCATGGTTCGTTCAAGCTCCGCTGGTGATTGCCGTTTGTGCGATCTCTTCACAGGCATGGGTCAGAGAAAGTGACAGGTTCAATGCCCGCTTGATCGATGCAGCAATTGTAGC
>CAIWRB010000173.1 GCA_903914955.1 uncultured Chloroflexota bacterium
AAACCTGATGATATTGATGGTTCAACATTCTCCACATCCAATTTAGGCATGTATGATGTCGAAGAATTCATCGCCATCATCAATCCGCCCGAAGCTGGGATATTGGCGATCTCTTCCGCGAGAGAAGTTCCTGTAGTGGAAAATGGTCAGTTGAAAGTTGGCTGGAGAATGAAAGCCACCATCTCTGTTGACCACCGGGTCAGCGACGGAGCTGAGGCGGCGCAATTCATGCAAGCGCTGGCGGGGTATCTGGAAAGTCCTGTTAGGATGTTAGTGTAGAAAATGCAGACCAGACCTCCAAGTTCTTGCCCATAGGGCGCTTTGCGAAGAACTCGGAGGTTTTTCATATGCTATACTTAATCTATGGACGAAAACCAATTTCCCAAAATGGATAAATCCGCTTTCTCAGTTGTTTCGTTAGAAGAAGCCGACAACGACGAGATGGAATACTGGCTTTCCAAAACGCCTTACGAACGACTGGACGCGCTGGAAACTTTGAGACAAATTTTCTATGGCTACGATCCGACTACCATCAGATTTCAAAGAGTTCTTGAAATTACTGAAAGAGTATAACGTTCGCTACTTGTTGATTAGAGCATATGCAGTCAACTATCATGGCTATGTGCGCGGCACTGGTGATATGGATATTTGGGTTGCTATTCATCCTGACAACGCCCAAAAACTTGTTTCCGTCTTGAAAATTTTTGGGTTTGAAAACAATCCAGACATAAAGCCAGAATTGTTTTTACAGGAGAAAAAAATCGTCCGCATGGGATTTCCTCCATTGAGACTCGAAATTACAACCGCCATTTCTGGCGTTGAGTTTGAGGAGTGTTATCAAACACGAATCACAGATGAGCTAGATGGCATTGAAGTCAACTTGATTGATTTGGAAAACCTAAAAAAGAATAAGAAAGCCAGTGGAAGGCCAAAAGAACTTGTCGATTTCAAGAAATTACAGCAGAAAAAGACTGGCCGCTAAATCATGCAAACCTCCATTGACTAAGGTATCAGCGGCGGAGCAGAGGCTGCGCAACATCAAGCTTGCGAGCACGCCCGAGCGTCAAGACAATATAGCTGTCTTCATGGAAAATCCTGTCTGAATGTTGATATAAATCAAAAAAAGAGCGATCAGATCATTGATGGCTCTTTTTTAATGTGGAGGTTTACTTGAGCGGAATTTATGGGATCATTAATTTGGACGGATCGCCGATCGATCCTAAATTCCCTGCTGCCATGCATCAGGCTATGGCGCATTGGGGACCGAACGGTGGAAATATGTGGAATGAAGGCTCTGCTGGCTTGGGGAGTTTGCTACTATTCAACACACCCGAATCGATCCATGAAAATATGCCAAAGAAATCAAATTGCGGATTTGTGTTGACGGCCGAGGCGCGGCTTGATAATCGACGGGAACTTTGCGCGGAACTTGATATTAATTTTCGTGACGCTCAAGAGATCCCGGATGGGGATCTCATTTTAAGAGCCTATGAAATCTGGGGACAGGATTGCACTTCCCATTTGCTGGGCGATTGGTCGTTCGCAGCCTGGCATCCAAATGAAAAGAAATTGTTTCTGGCTCGCGATCATTTTGGCAATACCAGTTTATATTATTATGCAGATGCACATCGTTTTGCCTTTGCTTCCGATCGTAAAGCCCTATTCTCTTTGGGAATTCCAAGAAGGCTGAACGAATTTTATCTGGCTAGTGTACTGATTTCCTGGACCGCACATCACGGACCGCAGACCATCGAAATGGATCTTAATCGTTTACCGCCAGCCCATACATTGACATTAGTGGATCATTCCATCCTCGTCAAACAATATTGGCGCTTGGAAGATGTTAGAGAAACGCACCTGAAGAATTCAGACGATTTTGTAGATGGATTTTTGGAAGTATATGATCGCGCCGTCCGAGACCGTTTGCGGTCTCACAGTTCGACTGGCGTTACCCTCAGCGGAGGGCTGGATTCTGGTTCGGTCACTGCATTAATGGCGCGTGCACTTAAAGAGCAGGATCAAAGATTGACTGCTTACACTTCCGTGCCGCAATATGACGTTAGCAACACTGTTGGCAGTCAAGGATTCGGTGACGAGCTTCCTTTTGCAAAAGCAACTGCAAATTTTGCCGGTAATGTTGACCTGTTTGAGATTCAGGCCCGAAATCTTACACCCATTCAGTCAATGCTTCATGGCTTGCATGTACATGGCGAACCGGGACATGCGGCAGGAAATATGTATTGGATTCAGGAATTGATGGCTACTGCTCAAAAAGACGGCATAAGGACATTGATGACGGGACAAGGAGGGAATGCCACCGTTTCCTGGACAGGTAAATCAACCCTCGATATTTTTCGTGGATATACCAAACGCAGGAAGTGGAAAAGCATCATTAGATATGGGCTATTCTCCATCACACCAACAAGCCTTCGCCCAACCTTAAACGGATTGATCCATCGAATTATAAACATTGACCACAAGTGGCAGGCTAGTGCAATCCATCCTGATCTTGTAAAGCGCCTCAATCTCTCGGATCAATATAACCAGAATGCTGGCAAGGTTTCAAATGTTGAAGACTGGCAGCCGGCCTCCATGCACCGATACGGGATCATTAAACCGGGCAAATCTTTTCTGGGCAGTAATTGGGCTGAAAACGGAGCTGCCTATGGCATGGAGGTTCGGGATGCGACCTTTGATAAACGTGTAATGGAATTTACGCTATCTGTGCCGGACCGCGAATACATTGGCCCACAGGGCGAGGATCGTTGGTTGATCCGTCAGGCGATGCAGGGATTACTACCAGATGAAGTACGCTTGAACCGTCGCCGCGGACGTCAGGCTGCAGACCTCGGTCAACGACTGCTGGATTCTCCCGCTGAAATGGAAGCCGCACTCTCACAAGTAGAATCCTGTCACTTGGCACATCAATATTTAGCCGTTGAGCGTATGCGAAATGTATGGAATGCGCTTCAAAAAGATGTGAATGTACAAAATACACATCTTGCGGTTACAATTTTGACGCGTGGTCTGATGGCCGGTCTGTATCTTTCAAATCTTGAAAAAGAAGGTTAGTGATATTCCATGTCTTATTACTATAAAGTATTTGGCCTTTCGTTTGAATCTCCTATTTTTTGTCCGGAACTATTAGTGGATGAATCTGGCGCCGCACCCGAGATCGTCATTCGTTTCGGCGAAGTCCCGCAGGAAATTGAGAGTCCAGTTGATTCCGGCGCGCGCTGGCAGACGTCCCCAGGCTTGTTTCTCCTTAATCTTAAACGGGTTGGCCGTTTCCTGGTTCGGGCCGGCCGCGAGATCGTCATCCAGCCTGTGGATCCAATTTCTGAAGATAATATACGCACCTTCCTATTGAGTTCCTGTTTGTCCATATTACTGCATCAACGGAAAATGTTTGCTTTGCATGTCAGCGGCATCCATACAGAACGCGGCGCAGTCTTGTTTGCAGGACATTCCGGCGCGGGCAAGTCCACTCTGGTCAGTGCATTTTTACAGCGCGGCTATAAAATGTTATCAGACGATATGCTGGCGATCACCTTCGACGAGAATAACCAGCTGCATGTGCTGCCCGGCTTTCCACAAGTTAAACTGTGGGCTGATTCAGCTGAAGCCTTGGGTCGTTCCACAGACGGCTTGCGGCGCGTTTTACAACAATATGATAAATTCGCCGCCCCCACATACGATAATTTTGACCCCCAGCCAACAACCTTGCACGCCATTTATTTTTTGAGCCAGCATAATTCTCCGCAATTTATATTGGAATCTCTCGGGCAAACAAAACGATTTAATGCATTGCTGGATAACACCTGGCAGAAATTAACTCTGGTAGGGCTTGGTTTGCGGGAATGGCATTTTATGACCGCTGCCAAAATAGCTTCACAGGTTTATATTGCACGCCTGACGCGGCCTCAGCAGCCATTCCGCCTGACAGAAATGGCCGACCTGATCGAGGCGGATTTTAAAAGGGATTTGCAGCCGCTTATATGAATAAGATCAACTGGCTGGCTTCCTATCCAAAATCCGGCAATACCTGGACCCGCATTTTTCTGACCAATTATCTGAACGACGCGGATCAACCTGCGGATATTAATCACCTGGAAGGCGGCCCGATCGCAAGCGACCGCGATCTATTCGATCGCTGGGCAGGGGTGGAAGCCTCCGACTTATCCTTTGATGATATTGCGGATTTTCGGCCACATGTGTATCGCCAGATGGCGCTTCATATCGCGCACCCTCTCTATATCAAAGTTCACGACGCCTGCATCCGAAACAGTGACGGCGAAATGCTCTTCCCCAGCGATGTAACTTCTGCGGTTATCTACTTGATCCGTAATCCCCTGGATGTGGCGGTTTCCTATTCCCATCACTCGGGGCGCACACTCGAACAGATGGTTAAAAATTTATGCGATCAGGATGGGATCGTCTACGAGAATCCAAAACTCCTACCGCCGCAGATCCCTCAGCGTTTGCTTTCATGGAGCGCGCATGTCCGTTCGTGGGTGGATGAGTCTGGTCTGGCGGTGACTGTGATCCGTTATGAAGACATGCTGACCCAGCCAGAAGCAGCCTTTGAGCGCATCATCCGCGCCCTGAAGCTGGATCTTGATCCGATTCGCCTTTCTAAAGCTGTAGAATTATCACGCTTCAAATCGATCCAGGAGCAGGAAAGCCGCGCAGGTTTTAAAGAACGTGCCATGCGGGCCGATGCGCCTTTTTTTCGCCAGGGACGATCAGGCACTTGGCGCGAGGAATTGAATTCAGAATTGGCTGATAAAATTATAGAAGTCAATGCTGATGTGATGCAGCGCTTTGGATATTTGGATCAGCATAATGATCCGCTATTTTAATTTGATGAGGAGTTGCTTCGATGACAACGATAAACCTGGGAACAAAAATTTCCCGCGCAAGCGGGTTTGTGACAGCGCCCGTAAACAGTGAATTGATGATGTTAAATGTTGAAGAAGGCGCATACTACTCCCTTGACCCCATCGCAGCCGAGATCTGGGGGCTAATTGAATCGCCTGCCGCAGTTCAAGATATTGTTGCCGCATTGCAAACACGCTATGCTGTTTCACTTGAAGAGTGCCAGGCAGATGTGCTCTCTTTCCTTGAAAAGCTATATAAAGATAGGATGATCCAGATTGACAGCCAAAAGATTTAAGAAATTTTTTCAGCTATCCTGGGCAGATCGTTTTTTATTATTGGAAGCATTCTTAAGGCTGGGAGTCACGCGCGCCGTTCTGCTGGTGATACCTTTTAAATTTATAGCCCCCCGACTCGGGCGCCAAACCCTTGACCTCCCCGAAGATCCAGATCAAGGTGATCCCCCTGAGTGGACGCGGCGTGTGAGCTGGGCTGTTGAGACGGCTGCAGGACAAACGCCATGGGAAAGTGCCTGTCTTGCACAGGCTATAACTGGAAAATTTATGCTCAAAACGGTGCGGATTGGAAACCCGGCTTTTCCTGGGTATGAAAAAAGATCCGGATGGAAAATTATCCGCCCATGCCTGGTTGAAAGCAGGGCATGAAATATTAATTGGCGCAAGGCGCCATGAAACTTTTACTATTCTTTCAGTTTTTATTGGTAAATAAAAACCGGTTCAAACTTGCGTTTATACCATCTTTCACGTAGAATAAATAAAATTTGAATTTTTTGAGGAGAAAAACTATGGAAACTAATATCACAACTTCATTGATCAATGAGCCAACCTTGGAACTCTTGCCCTGGCACAAACCAGAGGTTACGCGCCTCTCTGTGAGCCTTGACACTGCAGCCAAGCTAGGTTCAAATACAGACGGACTTGGCGGGGCCACCCCTCTTTAGTATATAAATCCTTTTAGACAATACTAAGATAGATCAATTGATAATAAAGCTCGCCTTATTTTTAAGGTGGGCTTTATGTTATTATTTTCTCGAAATCAACTTGAGATTCTGAAATAGATTCGACCTATATTTCACAGCACACTTCGAGTAGAATATTGGAAACATTAATGAATTCAGGAGAAAAAATATGGAAATGAGTATTACGACTTCCTTGCTTGATGAGCCAACCCAGGAGCTTCTGCTCTGGCACAAACCCGAGGTTACGCGTATTTCCGTAAGCCTTGATACTGCATATGGTCCCGGTTCACCTACCGACGCGAGTGCCTCTGGATCTACCAACGCCCCATAAATAATCCATACGATCAATCAGAATAAAGAGGCTTGTTCTATCAATTGAACAAGCCTCTTTATTTATTTTATAAAGGCCCATGATGGTGGTCATTGAATTTCCGAATTACCTTTAGAGATTTTATATTGACACGATTTTCAATCTCTTGCTGATCAA
>CAIWRB010000174.1 GCA_903914955.1 uncultured Chloroflexota bacterium
CCGTAAAGGCCAGCGAATCCTTCGCGCGGTCTATTACATCGAAAAAATCGCCGCCCACTTCAAAGGCTGGAGAGGAGATGGCGTGAATATCCAATCCGCTTATTTGTGGAAGCCTCTGTGGGAGGATGTTCATCTGCACCTGACGGGCGATGTCCATCTCCGCTTCGAGACGCACCCGGTCTACAGCTTCCTTATGCAGAAAGGCATTCTCGAGCTGTGCACCGATGTGTCCCGCAATCGCTCTGGCAAGTTTTAAATCTGGTGATGTAAAATCATCTTTCTTGTTAAAGACTCCAAAGGCCGCGTATATGTCATTCCGCACCGGCAATGCGACCATCATCAGGTTACTCAGACCGGCGGGTAATAATTTTGGATCATTAATAATGGACCGGGTATGGTCAGCATGGAACAGGCGCGATAAGTTCTGTAGTTCAGTCGTTGAAAACCGCTCTTCGGGAAATTGATGGACAATTACTTCATTGCCCTTTTCCATTAGGACCGCAAATCCACCGTTCGCAGCAAACAAATTTTTGGACTCCACTATCATAAGATCCAAAAGAGCCGGGATCTCAAGGGTGTGACGGGTGGCTTGTGCCAATTCGTATACGGCAACAAGCCGGTCCTGTGTCTCAACCAATGCAGCGGTGAGATTTTCGAGTTCTGAATCCAAACTAAAGAGACTATCCAGAATATCCAGTATGGATCGAGCGACAGCGTTCCAGCTGTCATCGTTGAGACCATAAACTTGAAGGGTCAAATTCGAGGTCTGCGATTGAACGGTCATGAAAGGCGTGGCCGGATTGCAATCTTTTGGAAATGAGATCAGCATTTGCCCGCCTTCGTGAAGCTGTAGACAGGTTGCCCCCAGCTTCATCCAAGCTGAGGCCAGGGAATAAAATTTTTCACGATAACTTTCCAATTGCGCAGGAAGCATGGTCAACTAAAATGCCGAGACAGCATCATCTTCCATCGCGAAAATATCAAAGGCCTTGTCGAGGCGGGTCAATTCAAAGATGACTCGTACGGGTTGTTGCAGCGTGCACAGGTGTAGATCGCCATGGTTCTCACGACATTTCTTTAATCCGCGCACAAGTGTGGATAGCGCGGTGGAATCAATGAAGTTGACGCCGTCCAGGTTGATAATGATTTTTATATTCCCCTTTTCGACCTGCTCCTGCAACCAGGCATTGACGGGCTCCACTTCATGGGCGTCAAAGCGGCCTTTTAGCCGCAATACTGCAATGGATCCATTTTCCGTCCTTACAATTTCCATGATCGCTCCTTATTTACGTTTCAGAAGTTCTTCAAAATGTATCAAATACCAATCCACCACTTCTGTGATGGGCAGGCCATTGGCCGAAGTATAATTCCTCAGTCCGATCTCCATCTGGCGTTCCGGGTTATCGATGACACGCGCAATGGCATCGGCGAGGCTCTTTGAATCAGTCGGCTCGAAAAATTCACCATCATAGCCTTCCTCAAGGACCAATTCAGCAAGATCCCCCAAATTCGGCAATACGACCGCCTTGCCATATCCACCTGCCTGATGGAGTACGCCTGAACTTCCTGTCGTGGAGGTGTATGGAAACGCAACCACCCATGCTTCGCCGAAAATACGCGGCACAGCCTCCTCGGCGACATAGCCTGTATATTCCACGTTCGTTACATGTGAAAATTTTTCCTGCATGCTCTTCAAATACCCGGCTGCATTGGGACTGTCCGTCCCGGCGATGACCAGCCGCAGCTCCGGGTGATTTTTCTGTAACATTTCATGCGCCTGTATCAACAGGTCCACTGTTTTATATGTGCCGAATTTTCCAAAGGTCATAACGACCGGCGGGCCGCCAGGCATTGGGTTGGGCTGGGTATCCGTCGGTTCTTCAAATGAACCATGAGGCGCGAGCAAAACGTTCTTTGCGCCATATTTACTTTCAAGAATTTCAACGTATTTCGGGATCGTCACAGCCACAAGATCTGCTGCAAGAATGAATCGGGTAACGATATTTCCAAATAAACGGATCACTGCTTCGACGAGCGGATTCCCGCCAAAGCCGGCTGATTGCAAATTTACTGTTTCCATGATATTGTGCAAAAGCACCACGATGTTGTATCCGGATAATTTCAAGAACCACGGGGTAAAGAGCCCCAAAGTTGCGGGGATTTTTTTATCAGCAAAGGAGGCAAACTGAATATTGAATAGTACGATGTCCGGATGTACCTCCCTGACCGCCCTACGGATCCTGAGCGGGTTGTCCAGCGCGCCGAATTTCCAGGACGGCAGGCATCGGATCGGAACTCCGCCCGGTTCCTGTACGATCGAATATGATTCGCCGGCCGGCAGTTCATCTAATAACAGAATGATCTCCTGCACATTTTCAACTTTTGTTTTCAGAAATCGGACAAAGTGAAAGGCATATTCGTTTAATGAGCCTTTGGAAGGCGGGTGCGTGGTGACGATGGC
>CAIWRB010000175.1 GCA_903914955.1 uncultured Chloroflexota bacterium
AAGCTTGTCACATTACAACCATGATTGACATCACCGATCGCAAAAAGGCAGAGATAATATTTCGCGATATCATCGATAAGAATCCGATAGCAATTCAAGTTGTCGATAGAGAAGGGTACACACTCAAAGTGAATGCAGCGCACACTCAACTATTTGGATCTGTGCCACCTTCCAATTATTCAATTTTCAATAGTGATCAAAAAAGATCACAAGACGCCACTGAATTACTTGAACTAGTCAAAAATGGTGAGATTGTTCACTTTCCCGATATACAAACTAATCCTCATAGTGTGGTGTCCGAAGTACCGGATGTCCCGGTTTGGATACGGACGACTGGTTTTTCTCTTGGGAATGAAAAGGAAAAACCGGAACAGATTGTATTTATGTATCAAAATATCACAGAACGCAAGCAGGCCGAACAGGATCTGGCGAACTCGCACGAACAGTTACGTCAAATCAATGTGCGACTGGTTGAAGTGGAAGGGGCTGAACGGAAGGCTCTATCAAAAGAATTGCATGACCGTGTGGGTCAAAGCCTGACTGCCTTGAATATTAACCTGGGATTGATCCGTGGCCAACTTGAAAAAGAAACACCGCAAAAATTGACAGCGCGTTTTGAGACCGCATCCGAACTGGTGACAGAAATCACAGATCACATTCGGGACGTCATGGCCGAACTTCACCCTCCCGTGTTGGACGACTACGGCCTAGCCGCTTCCCTGCGCTGGTACGCCGAGCGCTTGAAACAACAAACAGGCCTGGATGTGGAGGTCAATGGAAATGTGAGTGAACCTCGGCTGCCGATATCTATTTCCATCACTTTATTTCGCATCGCCCAAGAAGCCCTGACAAATATCATCAAGCATGCAAACGCTTCTTTGGCAATAATCAACGTGGAAATTCAGCCTAGTATGATAGAGATGACCATCATTGACAATGGTATCGGTTTTGATTTAATGCGCTCGACCATGAAGGGAGAAGTTCACTGGGGTTTGTTAACCATGCGTGAACGTGCTGAGGCTTTGAATGGTAAACTTGAGATCGAAAGTGTCCCAGGCGAAGGAACGAAACTACTTTTCAGCATACCCAGGTGACCTTATGAAAACTACTGTCCTACTGGCAGACGACCACACCATCGTGCGCGAAGGGTTGCGCGCATTGCTCGAAGAGAAAGACGAGTTTTTAGTAGTGGGCAGCGCAGCCAACGGTCTTGAAGCGCTGCAAAAAGCCCGTGAATTAAAACCGGATGTCATTGTGATGGATATCAGCATGCCGGAATTAAACGGCCTGGATGCGACCGAGCAGATCCGCCATGAATGTCCGCAAATACAGGTGGTGATATTATCCATCCATGCCACCTCGGAGCATATTTACCAGGCATTCCGAGCCGGGGCTTTGGGTTATTTGCTAAAAGAATCCGCAGGTGCTGAACTGGGTGCAGCTGTCAGAGCGGCCAAAGAGGGCAGGCGCTACCTGACTCAACGAATTGCCGATACCCTGCTGGATAGTTACATGCTGCAGCGGGCTGAATCCAAAGGGCACAGCCCATTGGATTCCCTGAGCCAGCGTGAACGCGCCGTGCTGCAATTGGTGGCAGATGGTCTTTCTTCAGCGGAGATTGCCGAACGCTTGTCACTTTCGCCGCGCACCGTCGAAACCTATCGTTCGCGTGTTATGCATAAACTTGATCTGCATGATTTGCAGAGTTTGATCCGTTTTACCATTGAAAAC
>CAIWRB010000176.1 GCA_903914955.1 uncultured Chloroflexota bacterium
AAGAGACTCCGCCCGACCTGATCCTGTGCGATATTATGATGCCGGTCATGAATGGTTTCAAGGTCAGGGAGATCCTTGCCGCAAATCCCTTGACGAGTAGAATTCCATTCCTTTTTCTTACAGCGCGCATGGGGCAGGCGGATAAAGTCCATGGTTTGGAAAGCGGCGCCGACGATTACATCACCAAACCTTTTGACCCGAAAGAACTGCTGGCGCGTATTCAGGCGGTTTTTCGCAGTTATGATCGCGGGCGGGTGGTGGCCGAACATGAATTCCACGAACAGGTGGACCGCATCAAGACCGAGATCTCGCATAACTTTTCGCACGAAATGCGCACCCCCATGACGCAGATCCTGATATCGCTTGAAATGGTGTTGCGCCAAAAATACGATGACCCCGAAGAATTAAAATGGTTCGTGGAAACGGCCCTTTCACAATCCCACCGTCTTAATGCGCTGATCGACGACCTGACCTTTCTGAATAATACCGACCTAAACCCGAGGCCTTTTCTGCGGCAGACAGTTGATCTGCAGAATGACTTTTTTGATCCCATTTCTCTGCGGCGGACCTTGTATGAGGATAAAAAACTACAAGTAGAGATCAGGGTTGATAAAGATCTAACCATCCATGCGCCGCGCCGCGAGTTCAGACAGGCCTGTGTGCACCTGGTGGATAATGGCTTGAAATTTACAAAACCCGAGACATCTGTTTTGGTGGAGCTCACAGGAAATGGGGATGGCGGCTGCATCCTGACGGTCCGAGACCAGGGTCCGGGCATCCCCATTGAGATGCGCGAAAAGGTTTTTGAGCCGTATTATCAGATCAGCCAGGGCGATACGCGCCAATTCAGCGGCTTGGGTGTCGGTCTGACGATCGCCCGTGTCATTGCCCGATCCCTCGGCGGCGATGTGATCATTCTGCCAACTTCGCGCAATTGCCGCATCCAAATGGTCATTGCGCCGGGACCGCTGGATCTTATCTGACCTTCAGCCTGATCCCTGAGCAGCTCGCCTTGCCGGGCGTCTTACACTCAATGCTCAGACGCCGCTTGCGGTCATAAATCTCAATTTTCAAGATCGGCAAAATTCAACCATTTTTTGACCTATTAAAAGCGTATTCCTTTTACGCCAGATCATGGCGTATACACCGCCGCAGGTACTTCCCCCAACGCCGCATATCCCCCAGTTTTTTTGGGAAAAACGCAGATCAGGAAATGAAGATAGGCTCCTTATGAAAATTCTCGTTGTTGATGATGATGATATTGCATTGGCCACGGCGGAAAAGATCTTAGGCAATAGCGGATATGAAGTGGAAACCTCCGAAGACGGGGAAGCTGCACTGGAAATTCAACGCTCCCAGAATATCCAGATCGTGATCTCCGACTGGAACATGCCCCAAATCACCGGACTCGACCTTTGCCGTACCCTGAGGTCGTCTCCTGAATCCCACGGGTATATATACATCATAATAGTCACCTCGCGCAGCAGCAAGGAGGATATGATCCAGGGGCTTTCGGCGGGTGCCGACGATTTTATCTCCAAACCCTTTGAGCCTGCCGAACTTCTAGCCCGGGTGCGCAATGCCGAGCGCGTGCTGGCAATGGAAAATGATCTCAGACAAAGCGAAACCCGAAATTTAGCCTTGCTCAGTGCCGTACCGGATATGATCTACCGAATTCGACGCGATGGTATTTTGTTGGATTACAAGGCAGGCTCAACCGATTTATTGATCCCTCCGGGAGAGCAGATCGTAGGCGCGCCCCTCAGCAGCATTCTGCCTGGCTCTTTATTGAAGGATGCCACTGCCTGCATTGAAAAGGCGTTGCAAAGCAAAGAGATCCAGACCTTGGAATATACGCAAAAGATCGGTGATTCAGCGTACGTTTTTGAAGCCCGGTTTAAGGATAGCGGAAAAGATGAAGTGACGGCCATTGTGCGTGAGATCAGCGAGCGGGCCCGTTTGGAACAGATGAAGTCTGATTTCATCAACCGGGCTTCGCATGAATTACGCACTCCGATCACGAACATGGTATTAATGGCCCATCTGATCGATGGCGGGGGGACCCCGGAGGAGCGCCAGGAATATTGGGACGTTTTAAAGAAAGAACTGGACCGCGAACGAATGCTGGTTGAAGATCTACTGATCGTTGGGAGTTTGGAAAGTGGACAGGTCGATCTGCATTTAAACTCTTTTGATCTGGCCGAGTTGATCGGTCGAGTTATCCGGCAGATGGAACTGCCAGCCAGAAAGAAAAACATATCGGTTTTGTTGCAGACATTTCAGAGAACAGAAGATCCTTCATTTTTTATTACCTGGGATGAAAGGTCTCTGA
>CAIWRB010000177.1 GCA_903914955.1 uncultured Chloroflexota bacterium
TCGAGAATAGCCCCTCAAAATTAATTCATATAGTCAGCGGTAAAACTTTCCGGCCAAGGGTGAATAGTATTAATTGATCACCAGAAAAAGAAGACAAAATGTATTCGGCTGCTTGTGAATGACGCGAATCTCGGAGACGAGGTGTTCATTCATGGGCGTGTCGGTAAATGAGGGGGAGACATCGGCCAGCGAAAAACCTGTCTAAAACCCCAAAAAACCTGACGGATGAGTCAAGTAGCCAGCACAACCCATTTCTGAGAATGCTGTGTTAGGCTGGTTTTTCTTGCTATGGTACTAACCACTTGAATTTAATCTGTTCGCTTTCGGCAAAACCATAATTATTAAAGATTGGGACAACAATATAATAGACCCTGCCAGGGATAAGTCAAAGTTTTGCATGAAAATATCATTTGCTATCTTGATATGCGTTTTCGTTTTCAAGAACAGTAAGCCAAGTTTTGTAGTTCTCTACCGCAAAATCGTAATCTGCTTGACCTTGATTCTTAATCCAGTCAAGGCGCCCTTTCGGGGTAGCCAACTGTTCGTAAATTATTTTACAAATGTATATCATTAAACTTCTTTCTCTGGAATCCAATTCCAAAGAAGCGATTATAGGTGACATATCTCTTTGTCTAAATGGCCCATGTGTGTCGTTTGACAACTTATCTATATTTGAAATTTGCCTGCGGATATTTCTCAACCATTGAGTTATCCGCTTTACGTCTTCTCTATTAATAATGCCACTACCTTTAGTTTGTTGAAAAACCAAGAGGATGCTATATAAGTTAATGGCTGCTTCGCTGGATGTAAAGATCAGTGTCCATATCTTTTTGTTTGTGCTCATGTGTTATCCGATTATCTTATGTTTAGTTTTTTATTTATAGCATTGTGTGTTTTGCTATGCAATGCAATTTGTTGTGTTTGGAGCGCCTTCGCGGTAGGGAAGGCAGTTACTCACCCTCTGTGCTGGCTACTTGGCTCATCCGCCGGGAAAAAGAGGATTATCATGGTATTTTACTCTCGTCTCCCAATTTTCTGGGAGCAGCATGATGAGCAAATTCCTTGGCTGGCTACCAGCGCATTAACCACCGAAAAAAGACCGCTATCCCAAAAAGTAAACGAACAAGTGCGAATTGTATTTGGTTGCTTGTAATCGATTTATTTGTCAAATAATATCTTTCAGATGATCCCCGTATGTGTGTGTTTGAAAAATAAACCGAGCCCACCTTGAGGGTATGGACGATCCCCTGATCGAAAAGTCTGCGTAAAATCCCAAAAAATCAGACGGATGAACCAAGCTGCCAGCACAGCAATATAGCATCACGGATAACATGCCAACCTGCCCCAAGGCCATGGTTTTGCTCTTTGGGACAGGTTCTTATATTGTTCTTCTACTTAAGCGCGTCGAACACATTGAATGTCTTCATAAATTCTGACATGGCCAGGTATTCTTGGTAGAAGGGGGCGTTTTCAAATTTTGTGGTGATTCCAAAACGCATCGTGGGTTGTTTCTCAGCTGTGAATATAGCCCAATTGGGAAGTGCCCCTCCGTTGGGATTGCCCGTTTTGGCAAAATTGACCCAGGCCATCATCATCTCATTCATCAGGCGCTCGCGAATAACCGTATCCTGTTGATCTCGAGCGAGGCCGATAAACATGGTCCCGCTATATTCGTTTATCTTTCCAAACACAAATGGGAGTTCCGCGCCGTGCGGAGCGCGATTGTTTTGACAAGGCCAGTCCGGCAGGTTGACCGGATAATCCACCCGATATAAAAAGGTATTGGCGACTTTTGATTGAGCCTCAGCCAGTTGAATGGCCGGGACACGGAATATATAATCATCTTCGATGGTTAGTACCAGATCGCCTTCAGGATAATCGGCGCGTTCAGGATTTTGTTTGTAGAGGTTGTACAATTCCGCGATCTTGGAGGATTGCCGAGGATCAATGGACACAACGATATTGTCATTGGCGGTCTGGTCGCACATGTGACTATCTTCGGTGTCATAAAAAGAATAATAGGTAAGCTCGTTGGCCATGGTGCCGATCATCAAGTCTATACCCTGGGCATTGCCACGCTGGACAGCTTCCAGTGGACTGCTTTTCATCAGATTCTTTTCGCCATAGGCAGGTGCAAAGAGCAGGTCTGACAGAGGGGAACCAACTGCCTGACTCACCTGACCTTGAATGTAAGTGATCCCGGCGGTTGGAACGTTTTTCCATAGGAAGGGGGATGTGATACCGGTCTGGTCACGGATCAATTTGGCAATCGAGAGCGACACGGCGGCTGTATGCTGGGGTGAGCCACTCATAATAATGGCGCGTTTGAAATACTGCTGGGGACGATCTACGGCCAGCAGAGCTGCGACGCTCGACCCGCCTGCTGATTCGCCAAACACCGTGATGTTTTCCGGGTCGCCGCCGAACGAAGCGATATTGTTCTTGACCCATTGCAGAGCCAGTAGTTGATCGCGCAGACCATTGTTGGCGCTGTCTGCATATTCCAGTCCGCCGATGACCGAGAAATCAAAATACCCCAGCAATCCCATGCGGTAGTTCATGCTTACGAAGATAACGTCGCCATTATTAGCAATGGCATCACCATGATACAAAAGACTCTTGCTGCTTCCAGTGACAAACCCGCCGCCGTGAATGAAGACCATGACCGCTTTTTTAGCGGTGCTATCGGCAGGTGCCCAAATATTTAACGTCAGGCAATCTTCATTATTGACATTTTCCTTGGGGTCGTCGAGTTCGATAACATCATAGACCTGCGGGCATACCGCTCCGAACTCATAGGCGTTAAATATCCCATTCCATTTAGGAAGCGGCTGGGGAGCCTTGAAGCGCAGAGAACCGTTGGGCGGCTGTGCGTAGGGGATTCCCAGATAGACATTCAAGCCATCCTGCACGAAGCCGCGCATCTCACCTGCGTTGGCTGGTACGATCTGGGTGAGTTGGTCGGTGGGGGGCATTTTCGTCTTCGGCCAAAACTGCCAGACGCCGAAGATGAGTGCCAATCCAAACAGGGATATGATGATTTTGTTTTTCATGGTTGTTCCTTGATTACAGAGTGCCTCATAATTTACTAAACAAAAGTTGCAATTTTTACTCGCAATTTTCAACAATAAGCTTACTTAATTATGAGCCAAGCGATAGGCTTTAATGCAAAACCCCATCCGACCTAAACAGTTTCCAAATTCAATGCACACAATAAATTTATTGATTCTCCCCACCTGTGCTGGCAACTTCGTCCATCCGCCCGGAATTAAGCGGTAAAAGAGGATTATCATGGTATTTTCCCCCATAATTATCCGGGAGCAGCATGATGGGCAAAATCCTTCTCCGTTTACAAGAGTGCTTCAAACGCTGGATAAAACCCGCGACTTCAGTCTTGATCAGCGCCCTTTCCGATCTCACACGCAGCCGAACCGATCTGGTTGTAGAAAATGCATTGCTTCGTCAGCAATTGATCGTACTAAAACGGCATTTCAAACGACCACAGCTAACCAACCCTGATCGTTTTCGTCTGGTGTTTCTATCGCACTTTACTGCCTTTTGGAAACAAGCCCTGCATATCGTTCAACCGGATACTTTATTACGCTGGCATCGTGAGTTGTTTCAATATTATTGGCGGCGGAAATCGCAGGGCAAGCCAAAGATTTCGCCAGAAACGATCGCCTTGATTCAAGAGATGGCGAAAGAGAATAGATTGTGGGGAGCAGAGCGAATCCGTGGTGAGTTGTTGAAGCTGGGGATAGAAGTGAGTAAACGGACCATCCAGAGATACA
>CAIWRB010000178.1 GCA_903914955.1 uncultured Chloroflexota bacterium
AATTCATCGCCAGAAAGATGATCTTCGACAACGTTTTCAGTCGATACAACAAAGTCCACTTTCGGATGGTGAATTTCGTTTCGCATAACTGGCAATACAGATCCGGGATGCGCTCATACTTTCCATGTGACCCGTACCCGATCAACGCATGGATCCTCTCATCCGCGACTAGATAATAATAGCAGTGTGAATTGGAACAAAAGTACCCTTGGGTGCAGATCTTCTTTTTCCGCCCGCGCTTGCTTTTGATCTGACTATAGGGCACATGAGTTGTCTCTGGGGGCGGTATGGTCAGCGTGTGTTCCCCTTTGTTGCAGTTCGGGCAATCTTTTTCTGTTTTTACTTTTAGCTCGCGAGGTTTTATCGTTTTCGCTAAACTTCTTTTCTTCGTGAGTGACTTCCACACCGTTTTCAACCGCGGTAGTTCCAGCACCAGCATGAGTACGACCAAGATCAATATATATGAAGACTGTTTGTTCAAAAGGCGAGGATTTCCTTGTCGAGTAAGATGGCAAGCGCCCATCCTACTATACTTTTTCCTCCTCTTCAATTACCAACCACCGATTATGGCGGTACCCTATTTTTCCCCTCCCCTATGGCGGTATCCACGCCTTGATGATAGCAAGAAAAGGATGTAAAATACACAAAATACATATTTTACACAAGGAGTCAAGAATGGAGACCACCCAGAGAGTGCGCAAGACCGATCTTGCCCGCAATACCCACCAGATCATACGGGACGCCCAACGCGGACAGACCATTCTAATCGAGAACCACGGTCAGGCAGAAGTTGCGATCCTGGATGTATTGGATTATTACATCCTGCGAGCAGTATCCTCATACTACACCCACCCGTCACGGGGAAACCGCAAAACGATCAGCAATCTTGTGATCGCAAAGATGGAAGATCGCCAGTCTGCATACGATCTCTCTATATCCTCATACCTTGCTGGCAGCATCAGTCTGGGACATACTGCGGAATTGATTGATCTTCCGCTTCTGGATTTACAAGCTCGTTTTATCCGTTTAGGTGTGCCACTCAACTTGGGCGCAAAGGATAAGCGTGAGGCAAAAGCTGAAGTACAGACCGCTCGCGATTTCTGATCGGGGGAGCATCAAATATGCCTGCCCCTTCATCGTCACATCTTGTATTGCTAGACAATACAGTCCTAAGCAACTTTGCCAAAGTAGATAGGAGTGAATTGGCATTGAGCCTCTGGTCAACGTGTGCTACAACGAGTGAAACCTGGCAGGAATACACCATTGGAATTGCCATAGGGAAACTGCAAAAAAACACATGGAAGAGTTTGCAGATCATTGAATTAAATCCGTCCGAAAACAAATTTGCCACTAGTCTATCCAGTACCTTGGGCGCAGGCGAACGCACGTGCATTGCAGTCGCAAAACATCGCCAAGGATTATTCGTCACAGATGATCGTAGAGCCCGCAAGGTCGCCCTTGATCTGGTGATCAAAGTAACCGGCACGCTGGGCGTCTTGGTAGTTGCGATTGAAAGAAAGATCTGTACGCTCAAGGATGCCAACGATACCTTGGCTAAAATGATCCAGTTGGGATATCACTCGCCTGTGGATGACCTAAAAGAATTGCTCAACCGACTCTCGTCAAATTGAAGAAGATACTTGGCTATTTTCCTTATCCTCACATTCATAGAAGTAAAGCAATTCTCTGAGTGACACGAGTGGACAGAAGTGGACAATTGTCTCGTGTGCTGGCTACTTGACTCATCCGCCAGTTTTTTTGGGGATTTCAGGAAGGAATTTCGTCAGACGATAGCTCTTTTCGGCCCAAATTGGGCTCGGTTAATTTTATGAATACGCACTCGGACCGTTTGGATAATCGTTTTGGCTGCGTGTCAAATCGGAAAGGGCGAAGATCAAAAGTGAAGTCGAGGGTTTTATCCAGCTTTGACGCGCTCTTTTAACCAGAGAAGGATTTTGCCCATCATACTCTCACGGGAAATTATGAGGGTAAAATACGATGATAATCCTCTTTTTCCCGGAGGATGAGCGAAGTAGCCAGCACAGGTATGGAATCTCTACACAATCGAGTAGGATTAGTCGCATGGACCAACAAATCATCGCCCGTTTTAACGACACCATCATGCACGAAGCCATGCGTCGCTATGGCATTTCAAAAGATCAGATCAAGCCGCTCGATGCCTTTGAGAGTTTCATCTACGAATTCGAGCGTGAGAGTGAAGGTTTCATTCTGCGCATCGGTCACAGCTTTCGCAAGAGCGAAGCGCTTATGCAAGGCGAAGTGGATTGGATCAACTATCTGGCGCGTGGCGGCGTCTCAGTGGCGCGGGCGATCCCATCTGAAAACGGGAAACTTATTGAAGCCATTGACGACGGGCAAACCGGTCAATTTTTCGTCACTGCCTTTATCAAGGCACACGGTCAAAAACCATGGGTCACCGGGTGGACTTCCTCACGTTACGAAAACTATGGCAGGCTTCTTGGCAGCATGCACGCGTTGGCAGTGGACTATCAACCCGTCCCTGCCTGGCGGCGCCCCGAGTGGAACGATGTCAGCTTGAATTTCATCGAGCTGTATCTGCCTGAGTCCGAAGTCATTGCACATCAAAAATATGTGTCCCTTATGAAACATATCCACGCCCTGCCAAAAGACAAAACATCCTACGGACTTGTCCATCAGGATGCCCATCAAAACAACTTCTTCATCAATGAAGATGGGACACTCACTCTCTTTGACTTCGACGATTGCGCCTATAGTTGGTTCGTCAACGACATCGCCATCGTGCTATTCTATATCTCGATGGATGCCGAAGAACTGGGATTCCCAGACTCCGTTTCTTTTACGCACGAATTTTTGATCCGTTTTCTACGAGGCTATCGCCAAGCCTATACCTTGTCCCCCGCCTGGCTGAAAGAGATTCCTGCCTTCCTGAAATTGCGTGAACTAGAACTCTACGCCGTTGTCCACCGCGATTTCCAGATCAACGGTGTTGAACACTGGTCCCCCGAAAGCTTCAAACAAATCCCCGGCTTCGATATCAACAGCGATGGTCACATGTGGATCGCCAACTTCATGCAAAACCGTAAAACCCGCATTGAACAAGGTCTGCCTTTTATTGAATATGACTTTGAGTCGTTGATGTAAACGGTGTTGCTGCAGGAGGCACAGTCCTGTGCTGGCTACTTGGTTCATCCGTCTGATTTTTTGGATTTTTAGGCAGAAATTTCGTCAGGCGATCGCTCTTTTCCGCTAAGAGAGCGTTTCTTAAGTCAATTTGTGGCTAATTTAAGCATGCGCCGAATGCTGGCGATATAAACAACCGATTCACTGGATGAAACGGTATGCTCAAAATCACGTGATAAACGACGATAGCGACCCTGTGCTGGCTACTTGCCTCATCCGTCAGGTTTTTTTGGGTTTTAGACAGGTTTTTCGCTGGCCGATGTCTCCCCTTATTTACCGATACGCCCATGAACACCTCGTCTCCGAGATTCGCCTCATTCACAAGCAGCCGAATACATTTTGTCTTCTTTTTCTGGTGATCGATTAATACTATTCATCCTTGGCCGGAAAGTTTTACCGCTGACTATATGAATTAATTTTGAGGGGCTATTCTCGA
>CAIWRB010000179.1 GCA_903914955.1 uncultured Chloroflexota bacterium
AACTGTCCATGTGCGACCAGCCGAATGATAAAAGTCGCTACTACAAAAAAAGGGGAGGTGCCAGAGTGGCTGAATGGGCTCGCCTGCTAAGTGAGTGCCGGCTTTAAAACCGGTCGCGGGTTCGAATCCCGCCCTCCCCGCCACAAACAAAAAACACGTTCTGTGCAGAACGTGTTTTTTTATTTATACCGAATCGGATCAATATCCCTCTTCGAGTCTATTTTAGTGCTTCTCGCGCGCGCATAATAAAATGTCTCTCGCAACTGCGGCGTAACCAGGCTTGAGTCACGGTAACCCATGTGTGTACCGTAAAACTGCATGGCGCGAAACCAAAAAATGGAATAATAATTTTTCAACAACATATGCTCACACAGCGCGTGCCACAAGTCGCTCAAAATATTCGTCATAGTCAGGCGGAATAAATCATACACACTGAAATGCGCCTCGGGATGAATACGTTTGAACGCCATCGCCTCGCGGCGATAACGATTGAAGACTCCGCGCGGGGACTCGTGATGCACGTGCACAATCTCCGCCTCAGCAGCATACGCGATGACATACTCCTTTTGCTTCGCCCACTCGGCCCATGCCAGATCCTCCAAACCTGTCAATGTTTCGTCGTACGGATTCTGCGCCCACAAACTTTTCCGAATGGCGGCATTCGCATTATTGCAAAACGCGGTGAATTGATTCAGATTACTCATGTCGGGATACCACTGATGAAAAATTTGCTGCTCCGAAAATTTGGCTGAGTCCGGGCCGCGCTGTTTTCCATAAGTCAATGCGACTCGGTCATCTTGAAACGGACGCAAAAGCGACTGCAGCCAATCAGGATAAACGGGATAGACATGTGCGCTGACAATGACGATGAATTCGCGGGTCGCTTCTTTAATCCCATAATTGAGCGAACGTCCGAAAGTGAATTCTTCGGGACGAATATGCACCAGCTTCGCGCCATAAGATTCCGCGATAGCCACAGTAGAGTCTGTTGAACCAGAGTCAACAAGGATCACCTCAACATCATTGAGCGTTTGACGTTCAATCCCCTCGAACAAACGCCCAAGATGTTTTTCTTCGTTATATGCGCGGATGATAATGGAGCAATTACCAATCATTATTTTTTTCATATCCTAATTTCACCAACAGATCACCAGCCGCGCCTTTGAATATTTTTTTATGTTCATCGGTAAAATATTTTTTCCACTCACCAGTTTTGCCTGAACGAAAGGTCGGGGACTTTTTCGGGTTGATGGATATTTCGAGGGAATTTAGGATCAATTGTCGGGCAGCGGGAAGTGGGGCGCGGGCGAGGAAATGATCCATGATGCGCGCCAATGCTGAGGCGCGGTCCAATATCAAATCTTCAAAATGAATCGCCAATACTTCGGGCTGATCAAGCCAGCCAAGATATGGCGCGAAGCGGTCAGCGATATTTGAAAATTCAACTTCCGTATCTGACCTGCCTAAAATGCTGACATTAAGCCGAGCGTTGAAATCAGGAAGCGCTTGATAATAAGCGTGATGGACATGACGTGCTTCCATATCGGTGACATAAAAAACGTGCGAAACAACCACATCGCGCGGATCGCGAAAAATAAAGTAAGGAACAAATTTTGGCGAGCACACACGCTTGACTGCATCAGGCCGCGCAAATAAATGAGTGGATGCGATATCACCAGACCCAAGCGAATCAAGCCAGTCCAGCGCCTGTTCGGGGCTGCGTTTACGTCCGCTTTCACCTTCGTATTCAGCATAAAATGAGTGAACGCGTTTTGAGAACGGCGCAACAGTTGAAAAACCAAGTAGAATTTGGTCGAGCAGATGGGTGCCACTTTTTGGAAATGAAATTCCAAGCAGGCTCGGCCAATCGCCTCCTGAAACGGGAGCATGCTGTGAAGCAAAGCGGACACGCTGCGCATATTTTTCAATTTGATAGATCATTGAACGGAGAGATGATTTAAAAGCCATGCAAGTATTTAACCACAGATTTTCTCGGATTGAAGTGGAACATGAAATTTGAAAAACGAAAATAAAATTTCAGGGTTATATAGTTGAGGACATAAATTTGAAAAACACAATTTTCAACACCCCCATTATCAGCTTCTTTCTTCGATTTATAAGCAACTCGATCATGCGGATGGTCGGCTGGCGTGTGGAGGGGAAATTACCCGACATTCCAAAATACATCATCATCGGCGCGCCGCACACCTCAAACTGGGATTTTCTCCTGTTCCTCGGCGTGATCTTTAACTTAAAGGTCGATGTCCGCTATATGGGCAAGGCAGAGTTGTTCCGCAACCCGTTGTTCGGCTGGTTCTTCTACTGGTGCGGCGGGATTCCAGTGGATCGAAAAAAATCCACCGGGCTGGTGGAACAAACAATGGAAGCCTGCAATCGGTCAGAGAAGTTTATTATGACCATTGCCCCTGAAGGCACACGGCACGGGGTCAAGGAATGGAAGCGCGGTTTTTATCACATTGCCAAAGGTGCCGGGATTCCCGTGGTCATGGCAATAGTGGATGGTAGGAGAAAGTCGATGCGAGTGGGGCAGGTCTTTCATCTGACTGACGACATGGAAGCGGACATAAAAACGATCCAGAGTTATTTCGATGGGATGACGGGTATAAACCCAAACAAGAAATATATTCCGCTGAAAAATTGACAACGCCCATAGGAAAAGATATGAAACGACTCACGCTCATCCTTCTGACCTGCATCCTGTTTGCTGTTCCTCTAACAGTCTTCGCTGATGTAGCGCCGCCTATCAATCCACCTGGCGTAAACCCTCAGCCAGATTCTGAGGCCACTCAAGTCCGCATGGTTGCCGAGACCGTGAACATCAAAGTGATAGATGATGGCTATCTGGGCCGTGCCCACGTCACTGCTGATTTCACAATGCGTAATCTTGGTAACGTGGAAGAACGCATGGCAGCCCGCTTCCCGATCTCTGCAGATGATGGGCGCGGAAATTACCCTGAGATCACAGACATCACCATAAAGGTGAACGGAAAACAAATTCCCTTTCAACGAGCAATCTATCCTGATATTAGATATCAAGATCAAGATGTCCCGTGGGCGGAATTTAACATCACCTTTCCCATCGGGCAGGACGTTTCTGTACAGGTTGCTTATAATTTAAACGGTTCAGGCTACATGCCATACACGGCTTTTTATTACATTCTTGAAACTGGCGCAGGCTGGAAGGATACCATCGGTAGTGCTGATATCATCCTCAGTCTCCCTTATCCGCCCAACCCGCAAAACGTTGTGATAAACATGGAAATCGGGTGGGGTAAAACCACGTCAGGCGGCGTGATCGAAGGGAATGAAATGCGCTGGCATTTCGATAATTTCGAACCCGGTCCCTACGAGCCCGTGCAGAACATGGAATTCTCAATGGTTGCGCCGGTCAAATGGCAAAACGTGCTCAAAGAGCAGGATAACATCACAAAGAATCCCAACGACAGCGAAGCCTGGGGGCGCCTTGCCAAATCATATAAAGAAATTTTCCTGCCGGGAAAAGGATATCGTACCGATACCGGCGGCGCGGCGCTTTACCAATTAAGCATTGACGCCTACGAAAAATGTCTTGCGCTCAAACCCGACGATGCTCAATGGCACGCCGGTTTCGCGGATCTGCTTGCAAATCGTTCCTATTATGACTCTTTTAATGGCCCAACACCTGACGCCTTTCGCGCCCTGGATGAAATTCATACCGCTCTCCAGTTAGCCCCGGAGGATGCCAAAGTTTTAGAGATCGCCCAAAATATTTCCTATATGTTTCCGGATGGAATGACTCAAAACGGCAGCGGATATGCCTTCCCGTGGCTGATTCAAACCCCAACCCCGCATCCTCCCACGCCGACAATTGTTCCTGCTCTCGATCCAGAATCTGTCAGCGGAACATATCAGAGCGAGATCCTTATTCTCGCCAATAACAAAAAAGCTCAGTTGATTCTCACCCTGCAATCCGATCATTCCGCCAAGTTGGAAACCAAATACGAAAACGGAGAACAGGTCATTTCAACCGGCTCATGGATCGATAACGGCGATGGCTCACTTACTATTGCCGTAGCTGACACAGACCAGAATAAAATTGAGATCAAATACAACTATAAGAATGACCAGCTTATAGGCAATACCTTTCCATCCTTTTATGGCGATGCGGGCGTAAACATGCAACGGCTTGTATCCGCCACGCCCACTCCCACATCAACCACCGTACCAGAGGAATCAACACCTGCTGAGCCCGCGCCTGCTGAACCTACATCCAAACCATCCCTGCCCATCTGCGGATCCGCTGCTCTGATTGGCATTGTCTTGCTGACGCGGAAACGCAGGTGATATTGATGGAACACAAGCAGCTCTATCGGAAATAAAAAGCCATTACTATCCACAGATTACACGAAGATTTTACTTTTGGGAATTCTCCAGTCTGCGTAAATTTGTGGGTTATTTTTGCTAAGGGCCAGTATGGATTTTAAGGGAATGCTGTCTCATTACTAAATCTGTGTCATCTGCAGGTAAAGTTTTTTACTGAAAATCGCAGTCTCAAAATCCAGTTGACATTGCGAGTATTCAGGTGCATACTTAAAAAGTAGCTCAAACAAAGTTGAGGGAATTCTGTGAAACAACCTATCACCAAAGCCAAATTGACGACAAGTCTGCAAGCCGCCGAAAAGCGTATTGCGGAATTGGAGCGCGCTTTGGATACGGCGAAAGGCGATACTCACATTGAGGCCATCCAAAGCAGTCCTAAAGACAACATGGTTGACGACTTACATCGTTTGTATGAAATCATAGACCATGGGATAGTCCAGATAGATGCAAACGGCATCATAATACAAGCCAACCCGGCTGCTGAATATATACTGGGGTTATCACTGGAAGAGATGAAAGGACATAAACCAGCGGACTTGCGCTGGCACGCCATTCAGGAAAACGGCTCGGATTTCTCGGAAGAACAACTCCCCGTCGCGCGGGTGTTACAAACTGGCAAAGCAGTAAATGGGGTGTTGATGGGCTTTCATCATCCTCTGAAAAATGAATACATCTGGGCCTTGGTCAATGCGACACCTGAATTTTGTAATGGGGAGACCAAGCCTTACCACGTATACGCAACTTTTACAGATGTCACCACACAAATACTAGGGGAAGACAAAGCCCGCCGTGTTCAACAGCGATATCAAGACCTATTCGATGATGCGCCGTCCATGTATGTCATCACCCGCGTTCAAGACGGCGCGCTCATTATAGTTGACTGTAACAATATGTTTTTAAGCATGCTGGGATACAGCCGGGCCGAGGTATTGGGCCAGCCCTTGGCCGACTTTTACTCGCCTCAATCGCGCAAAACAGCATTGGAAGGCGGTTTTACCCGCGCTCTGGCTGGCAACTTTAAAGCGGAGGAGCGTGAACTGATATCTCACGCAGGCGAGGTCGTTAATACAATAATGCACATCGCTCTTGAAACGGACGCGAGTGGTCAGGTGATTGGCACGCGAGCGATGTATGTAGATATCACCGAGCGTAAAAAGGCAGAGGAAGCCTTACAAGTAGGCAATCTCCGTTCATCAGAGATTTTGAACTCTATCAGTGAAGTGTTCTGGGTCTTCGATGAGCAACTGCAAAAAATTATCTACTTGAGCCCCGGTTATGAAAAAATCTGGGGGCAAAGCGTTGAAAGTGTCTATCAGGATAACCAGAAATATATCGAAGCCATCCATCCAGACGACAGGTGGATCATGCTGGACGCGCTGGAACGACAAGCTCGCGGCGGAAAAAATCAAATAGAATATCGTGTGATACAGCCCGACGGCCGGGTCCGCTGGATTTACGACCGCTCTTCCCCGGTCATGGGTGAAAACGGGCAGATCGTCCGCGTCATTGGCGTTGCGTCAGATATCACTGAACGCAAGCGGGTCGAAGAAAAATTACGTGAGAGCTACGAAGAACTTCAGGCACTGCACAAAATTGACAGAGCCATCAACGGTAGTACCGATCTACGTCTCAGCCTACAAGTTATATTGGATCACATTGTCAAAAGCTTGAAAGTAGCTGCCGCAGACATCTTGATATTCGAACCACATTTACAATTATTAAAATTTTATTCGGGACAAGGCTTCCGTGAAACTGAAATCGAAAAAACCAGCTTCCGACTTGGCGAGGGACTCGCTGGCCGTTCCGCGCTTGAACGCCGTATGGTCAGTGAACTCGACCTGAACGCCTCAAAGGAATTTAAGCGCGCATCCATGCTTGCAGGTGAAACCTTCATATCCTATTTTGCCATGCCGTTGATCACCAAAGGTAAATTAAAAGGCATCCTTGAGGTTTTCACTCGCAGCCCGTTTAATCCTGATTCAGAATGGCTGAAATTTTTTGAATTGCTCGCGGGTCAAGCTGGGAACGCCATTGACAACTATCAATTATTTGAAGGCCTGAAGCTGTTCAATACCGAATTAAATGACTCATATGAAACGACCATTGAAGGCTGGTCGCGGGCTTTGGATCTACGCGATGAGGAAACCGAGGGACATACCCAGCGTGTCACCGAAATGACCATTCTACTGGCAAAGGCAATGGGCATTAGGGCAAATAGCCTGCTTCACATGCGCCGTGGCGCACTCCTGCACGATATCGGCAAAATGGGAGTCCCTGATAGTATTCTGCTCAAACCCGGCAAGCTAAATGATGAAGAATGGGAAAAAATGCGACAGCATCCTACTTTCGCCTACGAATTACTGCTGCCCATCGCCTACCTGCGTCCCTCCCTGGATATTCCCTACTGCCATCACGAAAAATGGGACGGCTCAGGCTATCCGCGCGGACTGAAAGGGGATGCCATTCCACTGGCGGCGCGTATCTTCGCGATCGTGGATTTCTGGGATGCTGTCATAAGTAACCGTCCCTACCGCCCTGGATGGCCAAAAGAAAAGGTAATAAGCAATATCATGGCAGGTTCCGGATCACACTTTGATCCAGTTGTGGTGGAGGCATTCTTGAAATTGCTGAAAAACGATGGGGCTATTTCCCCATCAGAAAATCTCCACCATTCAACACTCCATTCGTAATCACCTGCACCGACTCTGCCCTCACCAACCCCTCCAGTGTAAACGACTTCAATCTCGACTGCGTGGTGCGGACGGAAGGTTCAAGAAAATCACCAAACGGCAACGATGTTTTGAACAACTGATAATACAAAAATCTGCGTGCATTGCGTTTGAACTCAAGCGGGACATCGATCGCATCAACCATCAAAAATTCATTCATCTTGCTTCTAACATCTTCGATCGTCTGCGGAAAAAACACGATCGGATATTGCGTGAACCTGGCCTTGCCCGCGCATAACACCGCCGCCCCCATGATCGCCGCCTCCAAACCAATGGTCGAGTTATAGACCATCACAAACTTTGATCTCAGGATCAACTCATACGAACTGAGCGTTTCCCTCGGGCTGATAAAAATAACATTCGGCTCTTTGCCAACACTTCGGTCTGCCACCCAACCTTCGACAGTTTCGCGGCTGGATTTTCTCACCCGTGATTCGTCAGGGTGCGCGCGAATGACAAACAAGGTCTCAGGGTGTAAGTGAATTTCCTCCAAGACCAGATCGAGCCAATCGAACATATCCTCAAAGACCGTGTTGGCGTGCGGCTGGCTGGTATCGAAAATCACATTCGTAAAGACAGGCACGATCTGTTTGAAACCCGCCGCCTTTTTCAAAAAAGACTCATCGAGTCCTTGCATGTCCGCCCAAAATTTGATGCCAGCCATCGTAAAGTCGCCTTGAAAACGCTTCGCAAGATACGCATCCAATTTTTCGTTTTGTTCAGCGTTCATTTCAAAAGATTCAGGCATCGGGATCGGAGAGGCTGTCGCTTGGCCTTCGGTGAAGAATGCGGTGGCGGGTTGGAATCCCACCTCGTGTGTGATCACACGAAGACCGCGTTTTAACGCCATGAAACGCGCCACCGCTTCGGGGAAGAACTGCCCATTGAAAACCAGAACAGCCCGAGGCTGGGTCTGATCGAGCAGCGCGTCAAATTTCTGCGCCACATTCCACGCCGAACAAATATATTCACGAAAAAGATAACAAGTCGATTCATCATCATTCAGATGGTGGACTCTCAAGACCCATCTCAGCCCAGGCAGGCACAGCGCACCTAGGGGAATATTTTGCCATTCGAAGGTCATGAGGTCTCTTATGGAAAGATTTAAGATGGCAGCCACAAGCTGCGAGTCGCGTTGATAATCAAACCAACTTACATTAGTCTTTTGACTTTCGACTTTCACCTTGACACTTGCATATAATGTTCTTGACTGATACACACATGATTTACACGGCGGCTCTTTTTTAACATTGTCGCGATTCGTTCCGAGCACGCAACGGCTCATGCCAGAGTCACATGCGAAATAAACAACAGAAATTCCCTGCAAGCGGAACGCCCACGATGCCAGCAGATGAAATCCGCTGTTCCACGAAAGATCATCAATGCCCGTGGATGCTTTGAAAAAGATCACAGGCGCGCCAGTTGGCTGCGGCTCTTTGCTGGATACTTCGCGCGCCAGAGATGCGATCTTGAAATTATTGAGCCTGCGCACAAGTCCGCGTTTGATGCGTTGGGTGAAGAATTCTTTCATGCCGCCCTTACCAATCATTATTTTTCTCATAACCGAGTCTCACTAACAAATCTCCCGCCACATCCTTGAACAATTTCTTGTGCTGCTCGGTGAAATGTTGTTTCCATCCGCCCGTTTTTCCTGAACGGAAGGTGTGACTCTTTTTCGGCTGGATCGCGTCCACTAAAATGGACAGCGCCTTTTCTCGCTGAGTTGGGATTTTATAACCCGTATTTTCCACTTCGTTGAGTATGGCGTTGAGAGTCGTGTCTCGGTTATTGATCAAATCTTCAAAGCGAAGGCACATCACTTTTTTTTGTTCCAACCATTGAAACACGCCTTCATATCTTTGCTTCACGCTGACCATTTTCAAGCCATCCTGTTCAATGCCAGAGATGGCAACGTTGAGTCGCGCGCCGAAATCAGGCAGGGAGTTATAGTAAGCATGCATGCCATGTTCAGTGTGCATGTCAGTCGCGAAGAAGATTTGCGAGATGAGCATATCCCGCGGGTCACGATAAATAAAATAGTTGACGCGCCCTGCTTCAGTTAAGAAAGATGTGTTTTCTTTGGTCGCTTCCAAATATCCCCAGCCGATCACATCTGATGGTACATGCTTTAAATCCGCTAGGATCTCGTCCGCCATTCGTCTTCCACCTTCATATTTTATCGTGCGGATCGGATCAGCATCTACATAACGATACGGCATAATTTGCGTGAAACCATTCAGGATTTGCAACAGCAAATGCGATCCGCTCTTCGGCTTGGAATTTCCAAAAATAGGGGGAGTCTCATTAAAAGAAAATCGCTTCCATCGCAAGATGGATTGGGCGGTTTTTCCTGCGGGACGTACCATGCGGCGGATTTTTTGTGTGATACTCATTATTCACAAATTAGCCACAGAGAACTCTGTCAACTCTATGGCTAATGAATTTATTCGTTGATGACTCTTCTTAATTTCTTCATCGAACCCTTTTCGGATTCATAGACTTTTTTCACGCCATCGCCCAACCCGGCTTCGGTCACGCGGATATATTTCACCAATCGTTCAAAGCCACTGGGTTCGACAGACGCGGCCTGGTCACTGCCCCACATTGCGCGGTCCAATGTGATATGGCGTTCAATGGAAGTGGCGCCGAGCGCAATGGCAACCGCTGACGGAACCAGTCCCGTTTCGTGGCCTGAATATCCGATGGGGTTATTTGGGAATTCATTGCGAAGCGTTTCGATCATTCGGAGATTCAATTCTTCAGGTTCGCATGGATAGGTGCTGGTGCAATGCATGATGACAAGATTATCTTCGCCAACGGAATTCACACCTTTATGAATTTGCTCCATGGTGGACATGCCTGTTGAAATAATAATGGGCTTGCCCGTCTTACGAACATATTTCAACAGCTTATGATCGGTGAGTGAAGCAGACGGAACTTTATAGGCGGGCGTTTCAAACTTCTCCATGAAATCAACGGAAGGCTCGTCCCAGACAGAGACCATCCAATCAATTTTCTTTTCCTTGCAATGACGGTCGATCTCGCGATACTGCTCTTCATTGAATTCAACCTTGTAGCGATAATCCAAATAAGTAATATAACCCCAGGGAGTCTCGCGCATTTGTTTTTGCTGGTCAAGCGGCGTGCATACATCAGGCGTACGCTTCTGGAACTTCACAGCATTCGCGCCAGCGTGAGCAGCGGCATCAATAATTTTTTTTGCAATATCCAGATCACCGTTGTGATTAATACCGACCTCTGCGATGATATAAGCAGGGTGTCCATCACCCATCATTCGATTTCCAAATTTAATTTCACGAGCCATTTTCAACTCTCCTTTTGAGATAATTGCTTCAATACGATTTCGCACAATTCACGGATCGCGCCGTGACCGCCCGTTTTCGTCAACACATGATCTGCCGCGCGAAGCACTTCAGGATACGCATCCGCGACAGCCACCGACCAGCCCGCGATCTCAAAGCATGGAAGATCATTGAGGTCATTGCCGAGAAAGATGACATTCTCCGCTTTGATATTTTTCTGTTCGAGGAGTTCACGCATCACAAGCCCTTTATTTTGCATCCCAATATTATGAATTGCATCCACCGACATTTTTTCGCGCGCGCCATCACAACCGGATTCGGTTCCGAAGAAAGGATCATCAACTCGATCCCTTTTTCGCGCAAGGTCTTGATGTGCATACTGTCGCTGCGTGAAGCGCTGACAGATTCTTTTCCATCTTGATCGGTGATGACCAGATTATCCGTCACCACTCCATCAAAATCACAGATGATCATTTCGATCGTCTCAGGCATGGCTCGGCGCGATTTGCCCGGCGAAACCATTTCCAATCCGCTGTATACCAACGCCTCGTACTTTGCCCAATCAGGGAGCGTATCAATATCCACAGTATATTTCGGGTCAATTAATAATGGGTAGATGACGTCACCGGTCAATGATTTTTTTTGTGTGATGGTCGATACGCGGATCGCGTCAATATGGCCGGTCTGCCAATATACAGGCGGCAGAATTTGGCGCGGCGCGTTATAGGGTTCATCAATCCCTGCCACTTCAAGCAGTGGTTGCAATGGTTTTGAATCGCCATTGAAGCGCCACATCTTAAACGGATTTTGTCCGGCAGGTACAACGCCGCGCACGCAGTCTGCGTCAGCGTGATTCACCAAAACACGAATGGCATCATCCACCATTGTGCGCGGGCGAATGGGAGATGTTGGACGCAATTGAATTACAACATCCGGAGGATAGCCTTCCACGTCCGCCAGCCATTTGAGTGCATGTTCAAAAACGGGCAAGTCTGTTGTATTATCCTGCGCAAATTCGACAGGACGAAGGAATGGAGTCTCGGCGCCCCACTCACGAGCTACAGCCGCGATCTCTTCATCATCGGTCGAGACAATGACGCGAGTCACCAGTTCCGATTGTTTGGCAGCGGCGATACTCCACGCGATTAGCGGATAGCCCGCAAACAAGCGAATATTTTTTCGCAGAATTCCTTTTGATCCGCCACGGGCGGGAATTAATGCAAGTATGTCAGTCATATTTTTTACTGAGTCAAAAGTCTCCAGCTACCACGCGGTCCATCCACCATCTACAATGACATTATTGCCGGTCATATATGACGAAGCGTCAGACGCGAGAAATAATAGCGCGCCATTCATTTCATCCTTCTTTGCCATGCGCCCCAATATGGTTTTTGCGGAATAGTTCTTGACGAAATAATCCTCGTGATTATTGAACACGCCGCCCGGGGTAAGCGCATTCACGCGGATCTCAGTCTCGGCGTAGTAGGCTGCGAGGTATTTGGTGAAACCCATCACGCCAGCTTTTGTCGTTGTGTAATAGACGGGTTTATAAGCCACGCGTTTGCCGTCCTTGATATAGAGACGTTGGTCGGGACCGTTGAGTCCGTATGTGGAGCAGATGTTGATGATGCTGCCCTTCTTGCCCTGAGCGATCATCGGCTTGACGCAGGCTTGAGTCATCAGGAACATTCCTGTAAGGTTGACATTCATTGCCGCGTTCCATTGGTCGAGCGGATAATCTTCGAATGCTCCCGGGGCGATGCCTTTGGATGCGGCATCGGGATCGAATTTGGGATCGAGCGCGGCGCAGTTGACGAGAATGTCGAGGCGACTGGCTTTTTTAATAGTTTCAGCAACCAGCTCACGGGTCGATTCAATGTGGGTTATATCCAGTTGAAAAGGGAAATTGATGTAGCCAGAATCAGTCAACTGTTTGGATGTTCTGTTGGCGTGGTCGATCAACAAATCTGCGACCACTACGAATGCGCCTGCTTCAGCAAGTGTTCTGCAAAACTCCGTCCCCAACTGTCCGCCGCCGCCTGTGACGATGGCGACTTTATCTTTTAAACTGAATTTATCAAAAATTGTCATTTAATTTCCTTATGGATAAGCCGAGTAGATCTTATTTCCACGAGAGTCGTGGGCAAGATACAGGCCCTGGGATAATTGAATATAGATCGTTTGTATATCGTCCGACTCAGCGCCAAATTTGAACAACGCGAGGACAGCATTTCCCGATGATACATCATTATGGAGAGCGATCACGCCTTCAGCATAGCCTTCACGCGGAAGGTCAGTGACCGGGTCTAAGAGGTCGGGCAAAACATAACTGGGGCGGTCTGCATAAAGATAAACAGGACCGGGTTGATTGGTATAAACATGCGTATCTTTGGGCAGGCTGCGCAAAAATGCCATGGCCTCAGAATCATACCATTGGAAGGATGCATATCCCAATCCGCCTTTGTGAAGCATTGCGACCGTATTGGATGTAGCATAGATCGAGATCGTAAAAACAAGGAATGCAATAACAACAACCAGACTCCGCCAGAAAACTGCTCGCTTCTGCCATAACCAAAATCCAACATAAACAAGCAGGATAAGCAATGAAACATAAAATGGCGAAAGGATGCGCAATTTGAATTTTGTACTGGCATCAAACAACAACATGGATGAAATAATGGACGCCATATATCCGAAGATATAAAGTCCGTTCGTGAAGGATAAAATTTCCGGCAGCGTAGTTGAAGGTTGGAAGAATTTTTTTAATCCCCTGGTTACAATCCAAACAAGCAAGCTCAAAGTAATTATCGATAGGGTAACAGCAAACAAACTTGGAATTTTGACAAATACACGCCGCCACGCTTCAATGGGAACAAAAAATACTGACAGGTTGTAAATACCTGTATTGATATTTTCAAGTGTGAGCGGATGCCAGATCAGAATGCGGTTGGTGGCACTGTCCGCGACGATCTTATTTCGAATACTCCAGCCAAACAGGAACGGACTGATACTGGCTATGAATATCCCTGCACTGGTTAATCGCTTCTTCCATGTGTCGTGAAGCAGAATGATCGCGAACAGGAACGTCGCAATCAAGGCAAGACCAGCATAGCGTGTGAGGTATGCAAACGCGGCGAGAATACCGGTGGTAATTAACCAGCCCTGACCCTGCCCTCTCCCAGTGAGAGAAGATGAAAGCACAAAATATTCTGAAAAAGTAAAGAACGCGGCCAGACTAAAAAAAATGTACAGCGGTTCACTCATTGCAACCGCATGCACATTGAACAACGAAGCATTGACAGAGAACAACACAGCCAATATCACACCCGCCACCTGTGACCTGGTCATACGCCAGCCGAGGATGCCAAGTAAAAATGCATTCGCGCCAAATAGTATGGAATTAAGAAAGCGCGTACCGCGCAGGGGGTCAAGTCCGCTTAAACCGATCAATGCGAGGATTGTGGAAAAGCCGGGGGGAAAATGTGTAACCGGTTGATTGGATGCCAGCCAGGCTTCGCGATAGCCTTGTCCGCTTAAAATACTGCGCGCGCCGGCAACGTAAGCAATGGAGTCATCTGAAAGGCCAAGTCCCTGGGGTGTGCTGTAAAGTAATACGCTAATCGCACTCACGGCGATGAAACCAAGAGCCGCTATAAATAAAAATTTACGCGATGAGAAAAGACGAACCATAAAATACGTTATAGATCAGAGTCCGCTGGAATTAAATTCCAGCGGACTCTGATCAAATTTTTTTACGCCTGCTTGGCGATATAGCCTTGTTCTTCAAGATAAGCAACAACGATTCGCGCGTTCTCTTCTGCTGAAGCACCGAAACCCTTGAGCGTGATCGCAGGTTCGATCGGCTGTTCATACGGATCATCGACACCGGTGAATCCCATCGGCTTGCCATCCACCATCGCCTGACGCGCCTTGGCGTATAAGCCTTTTACGTCGCGCTGTTCGCAGACTTCAACGGGAGTGTCCATATAAATCTCGATGAAGTTCTCGCCGACCATCTTGCGGGCTTCTGCACGAGTGGCACGATAGGGGCTGATGGCCGCGCAAATAACCGCGCCGCTCGCGTGGACAATTTCGCCAGCCACAAATCCAATGCGGATAATATTGGTGTCACGATCTTCCTTGCTGAAACCGAGTCCCTTGGAAAGATGCGTGCGAACAACATCACCATCGAGAATGGCAATCTCACGTCCGCGCTCGAGGAGCAGCGTGGTGAGTACTTCAGTTGTGGCACTCTTACCGGAACCGCTCAAGCCGGTGAACCAGATACAAAATCCCTGCTTGTGGCGCGGAGGATACATCTCGCGCAAAATCTCGGCGGTCTCGGGTCGTGTGAACCATTCAGGAAGCAGTTTGCCTTTTGCAAGATAATCATCGCGGACTTGTGTCCCGGAGATGTTCGCCACTTTTGCGCCTTTTGGCACATCTTTTTCTTCCACATAACGAGCTTCATCAGGAAGATAGACCAACATCTCGAACGGAACCATCTTGACGCCGAGTTCGGCTTCGTATTGCTTCATGACTTCCTGCGCGTCATACGGACCATAGAATGGCTTGCCACTGGAATCATTTCCCGGCCCTGCATGATCTCTGCCGACAATAAAATGATTCGCGCCATGGTTGCGGCGGATGATGGCATGCAGCAACGCTTCCTTCGGGCCAGCCATGCGCATCGCAAGCGGAAGCAGACTGAGCATCGTATCTTTCTTATCATAGTAATTATCAACCAAGGCCTTATACGTACGAACGCGAGTGTAGTGATCCACATCACCGGGCTTGGTCATGCCGACAACAGGATGAACGATGAGTGATCCTTTGACTTCTGCCGCGGCACGTTTGGTGAGTTCTTCATGAATGCGATGCAGAGGATTGCGAGTCTGAAATGCGACCACGTTGTCGTGTCCCATTTCTTCGAGCATTTTACGAACCTGAGCAGGGGTATGGCGCAGATTTACAAAATCATAATACTTGGGAAGATTAACGACTTTCAACGGGCCAGAGATACAGACCTTATTCCAGCGTGCCATCTCGGAAACCATCGGGTGCTTGGAATCGGTCGAACCATAAGCATGTGCGGCTTCGGTTTCTGCGTCCCAGTGATAGACCTCATCAAGCGTGATGACTGCTATCAAGTCAAAGTTTGCGCTGCGCAATGCCAGTTCGTCGCCCACAGTCGGTAGTTCTTTCGGATCAACTGTCAGGGTGATGGGAAGTGGGAAGAGGGTACCATCCGCGAGGCGCATTTCTTTGAGCACGCGATCATAATCCGCTTTGCCCATGAAAGTTGTCAGCGGAGAAAATCCGCCGGTGGCAATCAACTCAAGATCGCACATGTTGCGCATCGTAATTTTTATGGAAGGCAGTTTCGCGGCGCGGGCGAGAAGTTCATCACGCTCTTTGCCTTCAACGACCAGGTTAATGAGTTTGCCACCATAAGGGGGAATTAATTTTGCTTTTGTCATTTTTTACTCCAATATTTTATTATGCAGTAACGATCGGTTCTGCAATACCGTTACTGCTAAATTTCACACAAGCGCAAATTATACTTCAAAATTCAGTCAATGAATTTTGAATTGCTGTTCTTTTCATCAGTTTTTAATACAGAATAATTTATCTGCCAACTCCAGCGTGGATTGGCTGATCTGCATTTTTTTCAGTGCTTGACAGGCCTGGAGAGCGAGAAGCGGATCCACGGTCAAGAATGAAGCGAGTTGCTCGATGCGCGCAGTATTGTCAAAATATACGTAGGCTTGCAGGAAAGGCATCCATTCAACGGGATCCTCTGCTGAAAAACCAAGCGCCTGCGCCTCTTCTCCCAAGCGGACTACTTCATTCCAATCTCCTGTTTGACGAGCATATGAGGCTTTCTCGTAATAGAAACACCATCCATGAGACGGTTCAACGCCAAAAGGGATTTCGGGTGGAGTGTGAAAAGATTCGCCAAGCAGGATGTGTTCCACTTCGGAGTATGGAGCAATAGCGACCACGCGAGAATCCTCAGCGGACGATAGCTCCACCTGATTGGAGTCGATCACCTGCATACAGGAAGCCGCTGTCGGCTGAGTGAGAATAAGGATATTTCGATAATTTGGATATGTAACTATGCTTCTGCGGTTGGAATATTCCTGACGGGTCAGCCCTAAAGTCTTTGAGATGGTTTCTTCATTCAAAAGCGCGGCAGGAATTGTCGGTTGAAGATATTTTTCATTATTGGATTCTGGATAATAGATCAGGTTCGCCGGGCCCCATGTAAAATAATCCTCTTCAGCGGCCACTGAGTAATGTGTCACCAAGGTTGTGCCCGATTCCAGTTGCGGTATGCGCCAGCTCACCTGTTGCCAGAAATTACGTACAGCTTCTGTTTCGTGAGCATGCACCAACCCATTGGCAAAGTGAGTTAGTGATGCGGAAACGATCAGAATCCCAAAAAGCGTATTCCGCAATCGGAAATTGGATATATAACTTAACGCCAGCGGCCATAACAACGCCGCGCCAACTGATGCAATCAGCGTATATCTTGAAAAATTCTTGAAGTCGACAGTTCGGCCGACCAGAATAACGGGAAGTAATCCAAACACGATCGTACCAAGCCCAAGTATGAACATCTCCCGCTTCCAATTTGACCTCATGCCGGATCCAGTTTCTTCCTGCTTTTGGGCTATTCTGGAAAATATCCACAAAATAAGCAGCACCGATAAAGTAATTCCAAATCCCGCCAGCCATTCCTGAGCGCTCATTCCAGCGCTCAGGCGGCGGAGAGGCAGCCACCAGGCGTGGATAAGTACATCAAAAAAGTCATTTAAGAGTGTGGATAAACGACTGAACAGAAACGTGAACGGTTTTGATCGCAAGGTGCCAAATTGCAAATCCACATCCGTTGCACCGCGTTCGCTCTTAAAAAATAAAAGTCTCCATACCAAAAATATACCGGAAATTAAAAACACAGGAATAGAATACTGAAAAAACCGAATAACTTTCATCCACAGTGTTTCGCTCAAGCGAAACGCAAGCAGCAATAAAACTGCGAATCTAAAGAATTCAAGCCCGATATACCACTCGATCTGACCCAAATAAAACCAACCCAGCAAGATCGAGATAATATAAAACACTATTCTGCGAATCCATGAACTAGTTTGAACTGCTCGAATCGTCAAAACAATGGAATACATGCCTGCGGCAAGGCCGGTAAGATGACAGAGATAATCGATTGCATTTGGTTGTGACAAAAAACCGGGATATATCAAAAATAACAGTGCCATCCAAAGAGTTGTACGATTCCTCCCCGGCCAGAGCATCCGAACGATCCAGAGAAAGGAAATTCCACTAAGCAACCGAAAGAGGAAGGCGCTCAAATTATAATAAAACGGGTTCGCGCCAAAAAGGGAATACGCAGGGATCATCACCAATGCGCGCAAAGGGCGATCAACAGCGAAGATATCCCAAAATACCGCTGACCCCTTTGCACCTGCCGCGTACATCAGATACCAATCATCATAAAAATATCCGAATCTATAGATGAATAATAGATAAACAAGAACTGAAATCAGTGACAACAAGGTAATTGAAAGGACTAGCTCAAAACGTTTCGGCGTTTCTTCAGTTTTCATAATTGATTTGTCAACCATTCATAAACCAGTCTGCCCCGTAAATATTGATAACAATACTCAAGAATAACAAAAGAATAAAATGCCACGGGATTTTTTTTCCAAGCGCTACCGCTAACAATACAACTAATGGAACAAGAACATCGAGAATATAGCGGTAACCAAATTGATCTTTGCCTGAATTATGATACAGCAAGAGCAACATAAGATTAAGCAACACTGCCGCCCATGCGCCAATAATCCACCATCTGCCTTCATAACGGTGAAAAAGATAAATTAACGGCGGAGTAGTCAGAAAAATACTCATTCCAGCGCCTGATGGCAGGATCGGCCACCGTGTACCCCAGAGTATTTTTGGTAAATAGAATAACATCACCCGAAGATTGTAAGGGATGAAATAGGTAGAAAATAGTCCATGTGTTTTTGCATTTTCCACGATACCAGGATCTCCATTAATAGTGACATATCCAAAATCAAGGAAATTTTCAAATCGAGCGTAGTTATAAAAGAGCAATCCCAATATAGCGGCTGTAATTGGGATGGCTGACTTAAGTGACCAAGCAAAAATTTTTTTGAAGTTAATCCCCCCCTGTTCCTCTTTCATAATTTGCATGGTAATTGCGAAAACAAAAGGCCAGGACATCAAACCGTTTGGCCGTGTTCCCACAGCCAAACCAATACAGATTCCAATGATCCACGGAGACCATGACTTAAGAGCCGCAAGAATTGCGAGTGCCAAAAAAGTAACTGTAAGAATTTGGCTGACAAACCAAAACCGACCGCTGATTCCCACCCACAAGTGAGGTGTTCCAAACGCAAAAAGTATGACAAGCCACAAAACACTGGTACGTGACAACACGACCCAGTGACGACGAATAAGTTGATCAAAAATTAGAAACATAACAGCAGTGTTAACTGCGCTGAAGAACATCGAAAAATCAGCCGTACTTATATTTTCAGCCCCAACAAGATATGCCAAAGGCATCATCAAAATAGCCGGTACAGGCGGGCTGGGCACATACCACTCACCTTTATATAAAGTCAGGTCGTGGGTATTGTGAGGCGGATTGCTTAGGAATAATCTGCCGTCGAGAAAATTTCCAGCCAGTAAATTCCAGTAGGAATATTTTATTTTGCCTACCCAGCCAATTAATGAGGCTATATGTTCGTAAAAAAAGAAGGTAAATAAAACTATCCCTGAAATAAGCAGCAGTTTATCTAAAAGATGATAATTCTCCTCCTTTTCCAGCTTCTCGGCAAATAGAAATTTAATCAACACAATTACTAGAGAGCCAATTATGAACAACCAGGTAATCGGGCCGAGCAATCTTACCCGGACTGGCTCAAGGAAAATCAATGAAACTGGAATCGGCCGAATTGTCAGTAGCAATATCGCCCCCATAGTCACGGTTAATAAATAGAATACAGCTAACACCAGTGTTGTTTTTTTCAATATCCACAGCTGTAATATTTCTTCGAAATTCTCCTGCCAGTGCCACCATTTGTTTATCGATAAAAACACTGCGCCAATATTTACCAATAAAAAGAAAAAAAAGAAAAAAGCTGTTATTAACCGGACACGTGAAAGACCAAGGTATATTTGTTGACCGACTTCAGAGGGCGAATATACAAAAGAAGCGAACAGAATGCTTCCAACAATTGTCATGAGGCTTAAGACTATAGTAATAATTTGCCGCTTATTTTTCAGGAACTCTCTAAAATATTCAGTCATTTTCATTCTAATTAAGTTCAACCATATGGCCTTCGGCATTAGACTTATGTATTGCATTCACTAATTGCTGGACGCGCACACCGTCCTCCAGCGTACAGGCTGACTCCACTTCGCCGCGTACGACTGCTACAAAATGTTTCATCTGTTCAAGGAACATGACATTACGCTCCCAATTTTCAGGAAGCGGATACGTTTCCCACTCGCCTCCAGCCTTGATTCCCATTCCAGTTGAAGTTGCCAGCGATTCAGAAGAGGCGCGGTAAATGCGCGTTGCGCCATCAGAGAGGTCCCATTTCAAAGAACCTTTTGTTCCGATGATCTCAAAACGATGCGCGGGCGGCTGTTGATTAAAATCCAAATGCAGATTGCCCAGTGCCCCGCTTCCAAATCGCAAGCCAATCTCGGCGGTGTCTTCCACATCCACTTCAAGATCGCTTAACTTAGCAGTGAATCCCCATACTGAGTCAACTTTTCCCACCAACCACGGAAGATAATCCAGCGAATGACATTGCGTCAGCACCACGCCGCCGCCCATGTCGGCGCGCGCCGCATACCCTTTGCGATAATCCTCCCATGGATGCCAGGCAGGCAGGTATTCACCAAAATGCACATGTGCTGAAATGATTCGCCCGATCTCGCCGTCAGAGATCAATTGCTTGGCGCGAATCAAGCCAGGATGAAAGCGAAATTGAAACGCGACCAATACTTTCGATCCGCTTTTTTTCACAGCGGCTTCAAGTTGATCCAATCTTTCGATTGAATTTGAAATTGGTTTTTCAAGCAAAATAGAACAGCCCGCTTCGGCAGCAGGTATGGCTACATCCAAATGCATGGAAGTTGGATTTCCCACGATGACGGCGTCAGGCTTATGTTTATTTAGCGCTTCCTGCAAATCAGTTTCAACAGGAAATCCCGCGAGTTCATCATCAGACATGGTCGCTTTGCGCGTGCGATAGAGAACAATATCTTTTTCCCCCAGCGCAATCAAATTTCGCATGTGACGGCGACCGATGGAACCTAGGCCTGCAATTAAATATTTCATGTCTCACCAATTCAAATCTTTCTCGTACTTCCATTTGACCAATATCTCACCCGCGACTTCCTTGAAGATGGACTTGTCCTTCTCCGTGAATAAACGCGACCAATTTCCAGCCTGTCCTTTTGGGAGGAAGGAAGCGATGCCTTCGTTTCTTTTGGCTTGCCATTCCTCATCGGGATTTGATTCCATTTCAGCTTTTATTTTCTCAATTAAATATATATCCACATTTTTCACACCGAGAAAATTCCATAGCTTGCTCATTTCATCAAAAGGAGTTTGAAGCAGGTCTTCGTAACGCAAGCCGTAATAATTCCCGTCAAACAATCTACGACCTTCGTCTTCGGTTTCCTGCAAATTCTTAACCCAACCTTTTGCCACGCGGCGAATGAAGGCTTCGTTAAATATTGAACGGCGGCCATCTGTAAATGGAACAGAATCAACTTTCAGGTCAGCGATGATGCGTTTATCTTCGTGTGTCAGAAATTTGGATTCTTCCACAAAATTACGGAAGCGCTCAGAGATCAGCACATCGCGTCCATCACGGACGATGTAGATAAGTTTCGCATCGGGATAAACGGCCTGCATATCGCGCACCGCCTGACCGTGGATCGTCGACGAGGGGCTTTTATCGCCGACGATCATTTTTCCTTCGCGGGCGGCATCACGCTCAAGAATAAAATCAGCGGAAGCACGCAGGACAAGTGGAGACAAATCAACTCCCTGATTCCAACGGTTGGATTTACGCGTCAGCCACTCTTCGGCTTCGGGTGTGTTTACCAAAGATTTAAGAAGCGGCTGACGAGTGAAGAAATGCGCTTGATAATTGCAATGCACTTCAGGATGCAAGCGTACAAGGCGCATGAGCAGCGTCGTTCCTGAGCGGGCGTGGCCGAAAATAAAGAACTTCTCACGAGGGAAGAACTGCTTGATCTCCGCCACTTCCTCAGGCGTGATATCAGGAATGGGATTGCGCTTATTCTTTTTGGGGTCGCCTTTGATGAGAATGCGGGCGGCGGATTTGAAACGAGAAAGCATATTTACAAAGTCTCCAAATTATCTTTTCCAGTTTAGCATGATAAGTCCGCCCAAACAAAAAAAATCCTGACAATATTGATCCACGAAATTTTATCTTTGAAAAAGAAAATTGCCCAAGGATGCAAAATTAGCGAAGTCGCCACATTCATCAACACTGCAGCAATGCCGAGATCCCAACCTGAGCGGTGGACAAGCAGGAAATCGAAATCGAATTCGATTCTGACGATAGCTCCCAGCTAAGCTGTTTTAACTCGAAAGCAAAATTATTTTTTGCGTGGAAAAGAAGCGTAGTGATTAATGTAATTCCAATTGTTCTCAAGACAGAGCTAATGAAAATAAATCGTTTCTTTGGTGATCCAGATCGGGGGTGTTTTGTTTGGGTCTGTTACGCACAATATCGTTGATCCCGTCCTCGCAACAGAAGGTGCTTTTCCAGTGATCCAAGCGTAACCCCAATAACAACCTGCCAGCACTGTTGTAACAGATTCGCTGGCTATTCCCAAGGTATAACTATA
>CAIWRB010000180.1 GCA_903914955.1 uncultured Chloroflexota bacterium
TGCAAAACTCTGTCTATCGCATCCGTACCTATGCCCATATTGTTGCACGACTGGCGTTAGACTTGTTTCGGGATGCCCTGATGCCCCTGCGCTCAAACACCTTGGGACATCTCCATATTCCAAGAGCCAGACCATGATTCATTCGATAGGCTTGCTACAGTGTCAACAAATGACGGATTTTCGGCTCCTATACGAAGCCAAAACATAAAAACCCTGACCTTGGAAAAGCCATGTGCTGAGAACTGATTTTCATTGACACCTCGCAGAAAGCGGATAAAATCCATCGAGTTTACCTTTATACAAAACTCACCTGTTCCCCATTTTAAAATTTCCATACGAAAGATAAAAATCGATCAATACAGGAGAAAAGAAATGAAACGATCAAATATAATAATTTCTGTAATCAGTGTTTTGGCATTGATTGCCATAGTCATATTTGTGACTCGGCCTGCCCCCACCTCGACGCCAAGATTTGCGCCTCTGGCACCCAATGGTGATGGCGTCACGACGGGCGGTTCAGCGGCTTCCTCTGGAAAAGGCAATGACGATCAGGAAGAAGTTGTCAAAGAGATAAAGAACGATGTTTCGCAACCGTTGAGTTCCATCACTCCTATCGAAGCGGAACGTGAAGCACACGATGCCGACATGGATAAAGTATTCACCCTGCCCGGACGCGGCACCACATTGAACCCAAATGCTCCCGTTCAACTGGATGGCGCCGTGCAAGCTGCCGCGATCGCGCCAAACGCGCCTCTCACCATCGCCAATTTTGACGGTGTCACTAACCTAAGCGGCGTCCTGCCTCCCGATACCAATGGTGACGTTGGTCCCAATCACTATATGCAGTGGGTAAACCTTACTTTCGCCATCTACAGCAAAACAGGCGCGCTGCTCTATGGCCCGGCGGCTGGCAACACCTTATGGGCTGGATTCGGCGGTGTTTGCCAGACCAGCAATGACGGCGACCCGATCGTGCTTTATGATCAGCTGGCAGATCGCTGGATGGTAAGTCAATTTGCAGTGCCGGGCGGCGCGTCAGGTTATCATCAATGTATTGCCGTGTCGCAGACAGGCGATCCGACCGGTGCCTGGTACCGCTACGACTTCCTGTATAGCTCGACCAACATGAACGATTATCCCCATTTCGGAGTCTGGCAGGATGGTTACTATATGACCGTTCATGAATTTGCCAATGGCTTGACCTGGGCCGGGCAGGGTGTGGCCGTCTTTGAACGTGACAAGATGCTTCAGGGACTTCCCGCTCGCATGGTGAAATTCAACCTGTTCAGCACCGATCCAAATATGGGCGGTATGCTTCCGTCCGACCTGGATGGCCCCGCGCCTGCCGCTGGAACCCCGAACTATTTTGTGGAACCTGACGATAACGCCGGCGGCTTCCTGCAAGACCAGGTTCAAGTTTGGGCCTTCCATGTCGACTGGGCAAATACGATCAACTCAACATTCACGAGAGTTGCCACTCTCGCGACCGCTGCATTTGACTCCAATATGTGTAATGGCGCACGCGCTTGTATCCCACAATCAGGCACAACCGCAAAATTGGATGCGATCGCAGACCGCGCCATGTACCGCGCTCAATTCCGCAATTTTGGCGGCTACCAAACCATCATGTTGAACCATACTGTGGATGCGACCGGCACAGATCGGGCCGGCATCCGCTGGTATGAACTTCGCAACACGGGCGGCGCTGGTTGGGGAATCAATCAACAAAGCACATTCTCACCCGATGCAACCCACCGCTGGATGGGAAGTGTCGCCATGAACAGCAACGGTGACATTGGTCTTGGCTACTCAGCCTCGAGTTCCACGATGTTCCCGGCGATTCGCTACACAGGCCGCCTCGCCGCAGATCCGATCAACAGCATGACTCAAGGGGAAGGTGTACTGATCGCAGGCACCGGCGCGCAAACACACACCGCCGCGCGCTGGGGTGATTACTCCATGCTCTCGGTTGATCCAGTGGACGATTGTACATTCTGGTATACAAGCGAGTACGTTCAGACAACTGGCAGCGCTCCGTGGCGCACGCGCATTGGTTCATTCAAGCTAGCCAACTGCGGAGCTCCAGCACCGACCACCACTCCGGCGCCGACAAACGTGCCTACGAACACAGCCATCCCGCCGACAGCCACCAATACTTCGCTGCCAACCAATACTCCCTTACCGACCAACACCCCATTACCAAGCACCAGCACTGGATTCCTCGCTCCTTCAGCGAATGCTGCAGTTACAGTCAGCGCAGGTGACAACAATGGGTACCAAACCAGCCCCACCAACGCGTATATCGCTGATGGTCTCTTTGCTACTGACGCAAACAGTGGCACCGGTACAAACACCAGTTGTACATCGAACGCAAAAGATAAGCACCTCTTCTACAACTACAACTTCAACATCCCGACATTGACAGCGGTTAATGGAATTGAAGTTAAGCTCAACGCCAAGGTGAGCAGTGCAACCAGCGCACCTAAGATCTGTATTCAAATTTCCTGGGATGGCGGCACCACCTGGACAACAGCCAAGAACACCACAACCTTGACCACAACCAACAGCGCCTACACTCTCGGAACAGCCGCGGATAATTGGGGCCGCGTCTGGGCAGTTGGCAACTTCTCGAACGCAAACTTCCGCGTCCGCGTGATCGATGTTGCCAGCTCCTCAGCCCGCACCTTCTCACTTGACTCCATCGCGGTCAATGTGACATATCGACCATAAAGATCTGCATAGATCAAAGTAACAAAAAAGATGGATGCAATAAAATGCATCCATCTTTTTTATTAATACAACTTATTTCGTTATTAAGAACTCACGGCTTCTCCAACCCATGCGCGGTCAGAAACTCTTCATCTTCCAAAATATCCATTGTCAAGCCATCGGCCACGATATTTCCATCATCCATCACGATCGTGCGTGGAAATAATTCCTGCACCAGTCTCATATCGTGCGTGGAGACCAGCATCGTGATCGGAAGTTCGCGCAGTAAATTGATCAACGTCCTGCGGGCACGCGGGTCGAGTCCTGCGGAGGGTTCATCCAAAACCAACATGCTTGGGTTCATGGATAAGACCGTCGCGATAGCGATACGCTTTTTCTCACCGACGCTCAAATGATGTGACAGGCGGTCTTTATAGGAAGTCATGCGCACCGCTTCGAGCGCAGAGTCCACGCGTGCGCGGACTTCTGATTCAGAAAGGCCCATGTGAAGCGGACCAAAAGCCACATCCTCGAACACGGTCGGTGAGAAGAGTTGGTCATCGGGATTCTGGAACACGAGTCCGACCATTGAACGGATAACAGGCAAATTGTCACGGCAGAGACGCAGACCACCCAGATCAATTTCGCCGCGCCCTTCCAGGATCCCGTTCAGGTGCAGCATCAACGTGGATTTACCCGCGCCGTTCGGCCCCACCAGCGCCACCTTATCACCCGAGCATAAATTCAACGAGATACCGCGCAGTGCAGCGTGCCCGTCGGGATAAGAGAAATGCAGGCCGCGCACTTGCAGCACATCACCGTCACATTCAGGATAATTAATTTTTTCAGTAGCATGTGTAATTGGCATTAGAACCGTCCCACAAATTGCATCGCAAGAATAAGCAGAAAAGCAGCCACGGCATACACCCAATCACTGCCATGAAGTTCATGCGGATTAAGCGTCAACAGTTGACCGGCATAGCCGCGCGCCAGCATCGCGTTATAGATGCGATCGCTGCGCTCATAGCTTCGCAGAAATAATTGACCCGCCATGTTGCCAGACACGCGCGCGCGCCACAGCACACCTCCACCTGACCTTTGGCCGGCTGCGGCCGCCGAACGAGATTGTCTCGCCCTCAGCAAACGGATGACCTCATCCGATAATACAAATAAATACCTATATAAAAACGCGATGATTGTCGTGAGAATGGCAGGCACGCGCAAATGTTCAAATGCATGAATGAGATCAGGGAAGCGAGTCACCGCCACCAACAGGATCGCCATCTGCACCGATATCCAAGAGCGGATGACAATGCTGACAAAACGGAGCAGACCCGCGTCAGTGATCGTGAAATCCCACATCACAAAATGAAATTGAAAGACAGGATTACCAGGGATGGAAAATAAAACTGTCACAGCCACAAGAGCAAACGGCAGCACGATGAATGAACGGCGGAATGTATATCCCAGACCAAGATCGGAAAGCGCACTGGCGAGGAGTACGAAAAGCCATGCCAGCCCGAAAGCCATCCACGCGCCATCGGGAAGTAAAGCGTTTGAGATAATAAAGGCAATCGCCATCACTACCTTGATGCGAGGATCGAGGCGGTGAAGCGCGCTGTCGTGATGATGATAACGGTCGAAGGCGTCTGAATGCATGGGGAAAAGGGATTAGGAATTAGGTTTCTTGGTTTGCAGCGAGCGACCTGTGATGATGGCAATTGCCAGTACGACGATGACACCGATCGAACCTGCAACAATTTTTGAAGCGGAAATAGATGAAAGAAATGGAACTATATATCCAGCCAAAGGTCCATTGGCAGTTTGAGCAGTTTGAATAAACCCTAAATCCATGGCGACACGATTGAGTCCATCTGGGCTGGCGGATGCAAGCGGTGAGAGCAGAACAACTGCAAGAGTGATCAATACACCTGTCAGAATCCATCCGCGCCCACCTTGCGCAGAAGCAGATCGTTCGCCGAGCAGGTCTGGTCTTGTGCGCAGGATGAAACTCAACGCGGCGACCGTGACCAAGGCTTCGCCTACTCCGATCAGCGCATGCACCCCAAGCATGGCTGGGACAACAACACCAATATTGGCTGTGCCACTTAGCCACAACTGCAACGATGTAGCAAGAGCTCCGGTCATCACAGAAAGCCATGCCGCAACGCCAGCAACTGTAAGTTTGGTGGTGAACTTACTTCCAATCGCAGAGCGATATAAGCCGTAGCCAACCGCGGCAGTCAATAGACCCATGTTCAGGATATTTGCCCCCATCACAACAAGCCCGCCGTCTTGAAAGAGTAATCCCTGCACAGCGATGACAGCGGTCATCACCAACATGCCAGCCCAAGGCCCCAGTGTGATCGCGGCTAATGCGCCGCCAAGCAAGTGACCTGATGTGCCGCCCGCCACGGGAAAATTGATCATCTGCGCCGCAAAAATGAAGGCAGCCATCACACCCATTAGCGGGACTTGTCTTTCTCCAAGTGATTTATTCGTGCGTGAAATGGCGACACCAAGCGTGACGATGGTAATTGCCCAGCAGATCACCGAAATAACAATACTCAGAAATCCATCCGGGATGTGCATAGGCGCAATAGGTGAATACAACATGGCTAAATATCCTTTTTATTTTATGATTGACAATCCGGGCACAACCCAAAAAATGTGACGTGGCTGGAATCCAATTTATATCCGGTAGATGACTCAAACTGATGATACAACAGTTCAAGCGGAGCATGATCCACTTCCACTGTATTGCCGCATTTGTGACAGATCAAATGGTGGTGTTGAGTCTCAGCTAATTCATAAACGATTTTTCCATTACCCACATGCGCGGCAAGTAGTAGTTTTTTTTCGGCAAGATCTTCCAACGTGCGATAAACTGTCGGCTCGGTTAGACTGGGGAATTCCTGACGCGCCCGCTCATAAACCTGTGTCGGCGAAAGATGTCCGCCGGAATGATGGAGCACATGCAGTATCGCGTTTCGTTGAGGCGTTACGCGCAAGCCTTGCGCACGTAGTCGTGGAGCGTAATTGATGGAACAGGTCATAGGGTTTCCTTATTGCAACTTCTTACAATAGTAGACTAAACCATCCAAAGATTTCTTACTTTAGAAATAAAATTCCTCTTTCTTTTTTATGATAAGAAGAAAGAGGAAGGAGGAAAGAAGTTTCAAATCACCGCTTTGATATTTATATTCTACGGCTCCCACACATAATGCACAAATGCGGCGAGCAATGGTTTTCCTGAACCCATGTCAATGCCAACAACCCAAGTCTGCCAATCAAGTCCGCCATACTCAGCTGTGCCGGGGAAATGAACGGAGTAGTAATTCATGTCTTTATACGGCCAAATGGGTTCATAAGTAGCTCCGCCCAATTTGAGTTGATTACATTCAAGTACGGCAGTTGGTGTAAAAACGGTTTTCAAGGAAGGCAGAATAATCTCCTGAAAAGAACCGAAAGTAGATTCTCCGTTTCCAAACGAAAGACCCCAGTTTGCCTGAAAGGTGGTTTCGAAAATGAACTTTGCATGTTCAACATCGTAGTTGACCACGTTGTCATCGCGATAAAAGCGGAAGTCCATGCCTGCGACTGGATCAACAAGTGATGAGAGTAAGGCGCCATCTTTGGATGCGATTGCTTTACTAAAAGAATTGATCAACTTAATAGCGTCCGGGTTATCACAAAAAGCAGTTGCCCCAACTGGTGCAGACCTCTCTGTCGAGATGGCAGGCTGTGTCAGCAAGGGGATTGGAGTAAATGCCGGAGTGAAAGTCAATGTCGGTTGGGGGGTAGTAGATGGCAGCGCGGTCGGTTGCGGAGGTGCATCCACGGGAAGGGAGCAGCTTGCAAGAATCAACATGGTCAGAATTGGGGAAGATATTTTCAGCTTCATTCAACCTCCATTCCAAACAGTATAAGGAGAATCTACTACATCCATTGTACACTCTTGCGATCATTATTATTGCAGTCAAAAAAGGCCGTCAAAATATTGACGGCCTTTTTATTTATTGTGTCGGCTTCTTTGGCTTGCGGGTGAACAACTTCCAAAGAGCCCATATGATCAGCACGGGCGGCGCAATGATCGGAATGAGCACCACAAAGAACCAGATCAGGAAATTCAGAATGCCTTGATAAGCGAAGGTGACGGTTTCTTTGGCGGCCTTGAATGTCTCACCGGGATCCCATGGACTCGGTGTCGGCGTGACAGTAGGTTCCAGTTCGGGCAGTTTCGGCTCAAAGTTGATGGTAATCGTCGAGTAGGCAGAACGGTCTTGCAGGTAATTCATCTGCCCCTTGATCTGTTCGATCTGTGCTTCGACGTTGGCGAGTTCCTGATTGATACGCAGCGCCTCATCGACATTTTGGGCACTATCGAGGAAAGTCTTGATACGTTCACGCGTGGTTTCGAGATTGGTGAGTTGTGACTGCAGGTCAACAAATTGATTGGTCACATCTTCGCCCGAAGCGGTTTCATCCAAAATCTGAACGGCGAGTCCACGCAGACGACTGAGGGTATGCTCAAATTGATTGGCGGGAATGCCGATGGTGATTGTGGCGTATTTATAATTCTTGCCATCGTAATATGGCTGGGACCAAACCCGCGAGCTAATAATGTATCCGCCCGCATCGCCCACGACTTGAGTGGCGCGGTCAATTGCAACATCAGTATCTGCTACAAGTAATTTGATCTCAGCGTTCTTGATGATCATATGTGTGGATGCTATTGCATCGGGCACACTATCCTGAGGCAGCATGGCTGTGGCGTAAACTTGGGGAAGCACCTGATCAGAAGAGGCAACGGCTGCTTCCTTTGCAACATCATTTGCTCCACCAGTGATTTGGGCGGCCGGCTCTTCATAAGATAGTGGCGCTTCAACAGCGGGCAATTCCGCCGAGGCCGCGCTCCCTCCGCAGGCGCTTAGAATAAACATCCCCAATAGAACAAACACAGTAAGCACGTTGAATTTTGTTTTCATATTCTCCTCCAAGAAAATATTGTCGTTGTTATATTGGAACGACGATAATGGGAGGAGAAAGGTTCCGCGTTTCTATTATTTGTATTTGCGGGGATGATTAATTCTTTTCTACAAAAATTTTGGCTGGTACTTGTAGCCAGCCTTCACGGTTGCAACGCACAACCAATTCCGCAAGTTCACGCGGAAGAACATTTTTGTTCAAAACATCCTCGATTGGCATCCAGAGCGGAAGGTACGTTCCATGCGCAGGATTATACTCACCGTATTCTTCGCCTGTGCCGGAGCCGAATTCCCCGCTGATCTTATCGGCCAAATAATAATGCTGGGTATTTTCCTTAAAAAATATCTCCACCACTTTTTGTTTTATCGCAACGATAATCCCCAGTTCCTCTTCAGCCTCGCGGACCGCAGTCTGTTCGGGACTTTCATCCTCGTCAATGCCACCGCCGGGAAATATAAAATAATGCAATCCAGTTCGATGACGCTCGATGAGAGCAAGTTTGTTATCTTCGATCAGGATAATACCGGAACGGTTTCTCATGTTGAATCTCCCTGTTTTTAGGCGCGGCAACCTTTAGGAATTACGGAGCGTCTCACGTGTTTTGTTTATATCATCATGGATCTGTTCAAGCAGTGCATCCACAGAATTGAATTTCAATTCATCACGCAGGCGCGCGACGAATTCCAGTTTAATTTCCTGTCCGTAAATATCGCGGTCAAAATCGAGGAAATGCGCTTCCAAACTTGGGATTTTTTTATCAGGTGTGAAAGTGGGATTAAATCCGATATTGGTGGCGGCCATAAACTTTTCCATGTCAACTGTTGCCCAGCAAGCATAGATACCGTTTGGCAGGGTCACTTTTTGTTTTGGATAATCCACATTCGCGGTGGGAATTTTGATCCTGTGTCCGCGCCCATCTCCGTGGATGATGGGTCCATTCAGGCTGTAGTTATAGCCAAGCAGTTTTGCGGCTTCTGTCACATTGCCAGTGGAAACAAGTTTGCGAATTTCCGTGGATGAGATCACACCACTTTCATCGCTGAGAGCCTTGATAACTTCAACACTGTAATTTAATTCCCTGCCGATTTCTGTCAGGCGATTGGCGTTACCTTCTCGCCCTTTGCCGAGGGCGAAATCATAGCCAATGAGCAGATGACTGAAGCCGAGAGTCTCTTTCAGCCGAGACATATATTCGTAAGCTGGAACGGTTGACAGGTCAGATGTGAAGCGTTGAGTGATGACGATATCCATACCCAGAGCTCCCAGCAAATCAGCCCGTTCAGCTGGCGTGGTCAGGCATTTAATATCTCGACCTGTTAGAACATTCGCAGGGTGTGGATCAAAAGTTAATAGAACAGACTGCGCGTTGTTGGCATGCGCATCTGTTGTAAGTTTGCGGATGATCTCACGATGCCCACGATGTACGCCATCAAAGACGCCGACTGTGAGCCATACGTTTGTTGTGGAAACTTCTTCAAGTGAATAATAATGTCGCATAGGATGAAAAAAAGCCGCCAAGCTGACGGCTCCATGTCACACTGCACTGGCGCACGGCGCAAGTGTTGCGATGAGGCGACCTTCAGCATAAATTAGAAAATTGCTCACCGGCACTGGATTGCGGCGCAGGTGTCGGGGCGAAGAGCGCCGTTGCAATGAGGTGGTAATTAATCAGTAAAGAATACTTTCTTTGGCTGCCATTCGCGCGTGCCATCTTCGTTGATGACCAATTCCATGAGCGCAACCAATTCGCCTTGCGTGCTGACACCCCGGACCTTGGTTTCGGCAGGTTCGCCGACAACTTTGACGCGATGACCATGACGAACTCCCTCCACTTCATCGGGGCTGAGTTCTACGGCTGTCCAATCACCAAGCGCTTCGGCGGCTGGGATGAGGTATTGGTACCAGTTGCCTGCAGTGAAGGCTTCCTGCAATTTTCGCAGAGGCACTGCATCGCGCAATGAAAATCTTCCACTCTTCGTGCGGCGCAAACCAACCAAATAAGCACCGCAGCCAAGCATCACACCGAGATCATTCGCCAGCGAACGGACATAGGTGCCAGAGGAACAATGCACATCAATGACTACTTCGGGTGGAGTCCATTCAAGGACTTCAAGATGATGCACGGTGATCTTGCGCGGAGCAAGATCCACTTCTTCACCTTCGCGCGCCATTTCGTAAGCTTTGCGTCCCTGCACTTTTACGGCAGAGTAAGGCGGCGGAGTCTGTTCGATCTCGCCTACAAATGTTTTGAGCGCTTCTTCGAACTGTGCTTCCGTCACGTTAACAGGATCCTTTGTCGGCGTGATCAGACCTTCTCCATCGAAGGTATCAGTAGAGCTGCCTAAACGGATAATGGCTTGATAGCGCTTATCAGACGCCGAAACGTATTCACTTAAGCGGACAGCTGGCCCAACCAGAATGACAAGCACGCCAGAGGCTCGCGGGTCAAGTGTGCCGGTATGCCCGGCGCGGCGCAGGTTCGTTCCGTTTCGAATGGCTTGCACCACGTCATGCGACGTCATGCCAACAGGCTTGTCCACAACCAGCGCGCCAGAGATGGCATTCTTAATATCCTGACTATTCATTTTGCATTCCTCCTTAAATTTTCCACAGTTCGATTATGACATAAATGGGTGAATTTGCAATAGGAAAATGGATTTATTTATCCAATTATTATTTTAGATTTAATATCTCTCGTGTCATTTTTAGAACTTCCTTCTGGACTTCGCTCAAGCCGCCCTTGACGTCTGCTCCTGCGGCTGCGGCATGACCTCCGCCTTGAAAGTGCATTGCGACCTGCGATACATCCACGCCAGCTTCCAGAGCGCGCCATGATATCTTGACATGGTTATCATTTTGTTCGACGAATACCATTCCGACTTTGTTTCCGTCAATAGCCGAGATCATGTTGATGAGATCAGCATCGTCATTACCGCCGTAGCCCGCAGATTTGCGGTCTGCCAGATTCAGGGTGCCCCATACAATTCCATTCTTGCTTTGCAAGCTGGAGAGACCCGCTCCCCAATACCGCGCGGCAGGATATGTTTTTCGTACGAGGGTACGCATATAGATCTCAGTCATATCCACGCCTGTTTCCATCAGGGATGCAGCCTGACGAAGAGCATTCGGCGTAGTATTGGATGTTCGAAAGCCAAGGGTGTCTGTAATGATACCGCCTAGTAAGGCAGCAGCGATCGGTTTGGTGATCTTCAATCCCCACGCGGGCAAATGAGTAGTCAAGATGGCAGCTGTGGCGACCTCTTGGGCCTCAATGAGATTTATTTTTCCAAAATTTTCGTTTGTTTTATGATGATCAATATTAATATCGGGCTGGCCAAAGCTTTCGAATATCTTCCCTGTGCGCTTAAAATCAGCGCAATCCACCGTGATAAAAGTATCGTGATCTTCGGCTGGCGTTTTCTTGATCAGTTCACTTCCTTCGAGATATTTAAAAGAGGAAGGCACACCATCCGCAAGGATCATTTGCACAGATTTCCCCGCGTCACGCAGCGCTAGACCAAGTCCAAGCAATGACCCGATCGCATCTCCATCGGGTCGAACGTGCGAAGCGATCACAATTTTCTTCGCTATATCTAATCTGTTTTTTATATCCCCTATTAGTTGACTCTTCACTTATATTTGTCCTCCAAAATGTTGACTTACCCTAATCCCTTGCCCTTCCCCCAAAAGGAAAAGGGCAAGGGATTATTTCTTTTCTCTTAACTCAGCCAGAACTTTTTCGATATGGTCTGCATTTTCGGGAGTGGGGTCCCAATGGAATTTCAATCTTGGGAAGGCGCGAAGTTCAACTCGCGAGGCGAGAGTCCGCCTGAAGAAACCCGACGCGGATTCAAGTCCCTCGAGGATCTCTGCAGAACGTGAGGCGCCTTCGATGGCTGAGGCATAAATATGCGCAAACGCGAGTTCCTTGTCAATTTTCACATCGGTGATGAAGATGTTCTTCAGACGCGGATCATTGATCTCGCGGATAAGCAATTCCGAAAATTCCCGACGGACACGGTCCTGGATGCGTTGTAAACGAATTCCTGTTGGCATGGTATTCACTCTATGTCATTGCGAGACGGTGCGCTTCGCAATGACGTTTAAATAATTAGGAATTTTCAACGATATAACAAACCAACTGATCGCCGGGTTCGATATCGTTGAAGCTCTTGAAGCCAACTCCGCATTCAAATCCCTGACGAATTTCTTTTACATCTTCCTTTTCGTGCCGCAGAGAAGACAGGTCACCTTCGTAGACCATATCCGCACCGCGATAGAGACGCACCCGCGCGCCGCGTCTTAGCTCGCCTTCAGTCACTTTGCAGCCCGCCACTTTACCAAACTTGGAAGCAGCGAATGCGACCAATACTTGTGCGCGCCCGAGGACTCTTTCAACGAGTTTGGGTTCGAGCATACCGTTGAGCGCTTTCTCTATGTCTTCGGTCATGCGGTAGATGATTTCGTACAGCCGAATATCGACGCCTTCTTTTTCAGCAAGGCGGCGTCCGTCCACATCTGCTTGCACGTTGAAGCCAATGATAATGGCTTTAGATGCAGAAGCAAGCATAACGTCATTGTTGCCAATATTGCCAGTCTCAGCGTGCAGGATATGTAAGCCGATCTCGCCTTCGCCGAGTTTGTTGAGTTCATTGACGATCGGATCAAGCGACCCTTGCACATCCGCTTTGATGATGAGGTTAAGTCCCTTGGCTTCGCCTGCCTGGACATTGGCAAACAGATCTTCGAGCGAAACTTTTTTCTTGGTTTGGGAAAGAGTCTTGGCGGCGTCGGTCCGTTCCGCAACGATGCTGCGCGCCTCTTTTTCAGATTTCACCACCTGGAAAATATCACCAGCGGAGGGCATGCCGCTTAATCCCATCACAGCTACCGGCGTGGATGGACCGGCTTTCTTGATCGGTTTGCCTTTGTGATCGGTGATGGCTCGCAGTTTTCCGTATGATGTACCCGCCACGACAATATCACCAGCTTCGAGTGTTCCATTCTGAACAAGTAAAGTTGCCATCACACCCTTGGCTTTATCCAATTCGGCTTCGATGACGGTGCCGATGACTTTTCCACCGGGGTTGGCTTTGATGCCGTTGCTGTCAGCTACGAGCAAAATACCTTCAAGTAGATCGTCAATTCCTTTATTTTGTTTTGCAGAAACAGCCACGACCATCGTATTGCCACCCCATTCATCGGGGACGAGTTCGAGTTCCGCGAGCTGCTGTTTTACACGATCGGGATTGGCGTTGGCTTTGTCAACTTTATTTAATGCGACCAGCAAGGGCACGCGCGCGGCTTTGGCATGTGCGATCGCCTCGCGGGTTTGCGGCATGACGCCATCATCCGCGGCGACAACGAGCACGACAATATCCGCACCTTGTGCACCGCGTGCGCGCATTTGTGTAAACGCGGCATGACCAGGTGTATCGAGGAACGTGATCAGACGTCCCTTCTTTTCTACTTGATACGCGCCGATGTGCTGGGTAATTCCGCCGGCTTCGCCTGCGGCAACTTCTGTTTGACGAATGGCATCCAAAAGACTGGTCTTGCCGTGATCCACGTGACCGAGAATTGTCACCACAGGAGGCCGCGCTTTTAAGAGAGATACATTTTCTCCCGCGATCATTTGACGCCAAAGCGGCACTTCCCCAGCTTCTTCTTTCGTCGAATCTTCCGATGCTTCGAGTACAGCTTCAAATCCATACTCACCAACCACGATCGCGGCTGTGTCAAAATCCACGGTCTGATTAATGGTTGCCATCACACCATTTGACATTAATTTTTTAATTAGGTCGATTGGGCTTTTTTCGATCTTCAGCGCCAGGTCGCGGATCACAATATTGGCGGGCAATTCAAGTTTAGTAACGGTAGTGCTCATAGGCCACCTCCTTCTAATTTGCAAATATCAGTTTTCAATATTTGCTGGTTTCCAATTCCCCGGTAAGTGACCAGTGCGCGAGTGGCTATTCGTTCACATGGTTTACCTTATTGGTCTCTGCAGGCAGAGTATTAATAAAATTTTCCAATTGAACGCGGTCTTCTGCGGTCAATTCTGCTTTGAGCGCATTCGCCAAAGCTCCCCTCAATCCGCGTTGCCAACATTCGCGGCTGTCATGTAAATAAGCGCCTCTTCCAGCCAACTTGCCGATTGGGTCTACTCGTACCCCTTCAGCCGTGCGCACGACCCGCACCATTTGCCTTTTAGGCAAAACTTCGCGGCATCCCACGCAAGTCCGTTGGGGCACATGTTTTAAACGTTGGACGGGTTTCTTCTTCACCTTCAACTTATCCCAAAGGTAACTCCCCCGCTTAGGGGAGGGGATAATTTATTCCCAATCACTGCCGGTATCATCTTCGCCGCCGCGTTTGTGGATCTTGCGGCCAACAACCGCACCGAGTCCTTCGTCAAACTCTAGTGCGACGGCTTTCTTCTTGCCTTTATTGCCTTTCTTCTTATCACTGGATTCATCTTCTGCAGGCCCAGTGTTTTGGAAGGTTTCAGGCTTCATCTTGAACAATTCATCCAATGACACGCCATCCTTCGCGTTCTCTTCTTCATCGACTTTCTTCGCATCTTTCCTGTCTTCGGCTTGCTTCTTCTCGAACGGCATTTCATCCACTGTGACATCTTCCACAGCAACAGCCTCCGCGATGACAGGCTCTTCAACTTTTACAATCTCGGCCACTGGTTCCGGGAAGGTGAGCGCGGCGAGAGATTCTTCTATATTTTGTAAGGCTTTCGAACCAATGCCCGCCAGCCCAAGCACTTTATTGGCATCCATTTTAAGGGCGAACATTAAACTGCCCACAGTTTCAAAGCCAGCCTCGGTAAGGATGTTAAAGATATGTTCCTTGATGCCAATCTGTTCAAGCGGCATTGTGAAGGCCACAGCAGGGACATCCGCGCGCGCTGCTGTGGTGCGTGCTTCCTCCAGACGGGCGGCTTCTTCCTTGATTTGGATCGTGCGGCGTTCGACTTGATCAATAAATTTTCCGAGCGCCGTATATTCTTCCGGCATGATCGGACGATTCTCGGCTTTCTTCGTGAGAATTTCCTGAATTTGCGGAATGACTTCCACTGTGGCGGGTATCAGCGCTGCAAGTTCCGCATTGTTCTGTAATTTCTTTAGCGAGTCACCGGAGGCTTCGCTCAAAGACTTGATGTCAATGCGCCAGCCGGTCAACTTCGCAGCGAGGCGCGCATTTTGTCCATCACGGCCAATGGCGAGACTCAATTGATCTTCACCTACAACCACTGTCGCAGTGCGCGCGCCATCATTCTCAGCAAGATACACGCCGTTGACGCGCGCCGGGCTGATGGCTTTGGAGATATAAATTATTGGGTCTTGATCCCATTGGATAATGTCAATTTTTTCATCGTGTAATTCCTTCACGATGGCTTGAATACGAACACCCTTGATTCCCACACAAGCGCCGACCGGGTCGATGCCGGCCTGCGTCGCAGAGACAGCCACTTTAGCGCGCGCGCCAGGTTCACGCGCAATCGCACGAATCTCAACAATGCCATGATAAATTTCAGGAACTTCATTTTCAAGCAGGCGCCGCAAGAAGTTGCGATGTGCACGTGAAAGTACAATTTGCGGTCCGCGTGTACCATCTTTTACTTCCAGTACAACTGCGCGAATTCGGTCGTGTAATTTTAGTCTTTCGCCGGGAATCTTTTGATTATTAGGCATAACGCCTTCGGCCTTCATATCAAGACCGATGGTTGCGCTCTGCGCGTTGGAAGCCTGCACCAACCCTGAAACGATCTCACCAACCTGGCGCTCAAAATATTGCATTTGATTGGAACGCTCAGCCTCTCGAATACGCTGCTGGATCACCTGACGCGCAGTCTGCGCGGCCACGCGGCCAAAGTCAGCGGGCGTGGTTTCAACGATGACCATGTCGCCAAGTTGGGCTTCGGGGTTAACCTTACGCGCTTCTTCCAAAAGCACTTCAGTGTGATCGTCAACGATGTTGTCTTCAACCACTTCTTTCTCGGCGTAAACAGTAACCTTGCCGGTATCAGGATCAAGTTTGGCTTCTACATGCTGAGCAGTAGATGCGCTTACAGCACGGCGATAGGCAGAGACCATCGCTGATTCAATTGCAGAAACAACGATATCCTTGGCAAGTTGTTTTTCTTCAAGTACTTCATTGAAAGCTAATGCAAATTCATTTTTAGGCATACTACTTACTCCATCGCTCCTGTATACAAGCAGAAAAGTGGGGGTTACCCACTTTTCGATGTCTTCTTTATGGGGTTTTCCGTGCGCCGAGATTTTAGCATAGAGAGATGGAAGGCGCAAGGTATAATCGCAACTATGATTAAAAGAGATATGCAAAAAGCTGCCCTGCGCGGTGAGCCATCGTACGTGTGGCGGGCGGGCCAACAACGACGGCTTGATATGATCGTGCGCGCCGCGGGTCAACGCATTGATGGTGTTGTACTTGAAAACGGCTGCGGCGTGGGAATGTATGTCGAAAAACTTTCCAACCTCGGGGGCCGTGTGATTGGTTTGGAATATGATTTGGAACGGGCACTTGAAGCGGGAATTAAATCTGATGAGATCATCAATGCCGCGGGTGAATTCGTCCCACTGCTCTCTTCGACTTTTGACTTGATCCTCAGCCACGAAGTGATCGAACACGTTCAGGATGACCGCGCCGCGATCCGTGAGATACTGCGCCTGCTAAAACCCGGCGGACGCGCTGTGATCTTTTGCCCCAATCATGGTTATCCATTTGAAACACATGGGATTTTTTGGAATGGAAAATATTTTTTTGGGAATATATTGTTCGTGAATTATTTACCCCGCGCGCTGCGGAATAAACTTGCACCGCATGTGCGCGTCTATTCAAAACGTGATATGCAAAAATTGTTTGACGGGTTGAGCGTGAAATTTATTGAGCGCATGATCATCTTCGGTGCGTACGATAATATCATTGCGCGTTTTGGAGTGACGGGAAAATTCCTGCGAACGCTCCTGCAATTCCTTGAAACCACACCGCTGAAATGGTTTGGGCTGTCACATTTTTGGGTTGTTGAAAAAGTATAAATAAAAATACGGGTTCATGTTGAACCCATATTTTTATTAACTCGCTTCGCCAAAAACAATAACCATAATATGCTGGTTCAAAAACTTCGGGGGTTCTGCACCTGCGGATGTTATTTGTCCCAAAGTATAGCCCCCTGCGATTGGAATCTTCGACCCCAAAATTTCCTGAACAGCGTTGATCTCGATGCCAGGTTGTGCTTTGAGCAGCATTTGCCAGGCAACGTCCACAAGTACAAGCGCGAATGCAGGTTTTGCATCGCCGAGTTGCAGTAAGGCTTGTTGCGTGGCTTGTCGCGCGGCACGCTCACAGGCAGCGCGACTGCCCACCAGCAAATAGGCATCGATCCCTTCGCGAATATTGGCGTTCATACGAAAACTACCGTCGGCTTCCACGCGGATCGGAGCGCGAACAAGCAGTTCTTCACCCTGCTCAATACCAAGTGGATATAATCGAGCAAGATAATTTAATGGAGGGAATGCCCAATCACGGGCAGGATAACCAAAAAGCCCGGCATATGTTTCGGATGACGGACGGCCATCCAATGTGCGCAGCCAAAAACCACGTGAACGCGTGATTCGGAATTGCCTCCCAACCGGATCCCAACCATGATCTACTCCCACTCCTGTTTTTAAATTGCCTCGCAAAAATGCAGCGACCAATCCACCGGCGCCGGTTTGACTGCCAGCCATTTGATAAGTATTGCCAGTGTGTAAATCTCCGCTGGAAAGCCCACCCATAACTTTCACGCCAGATGTAATGCCGCCGCAGAATTGTTCGGCATCGCCATTAAAACCATCAGCAAAGAATAACAAAGACTGCGACTCTGCCCTCGCGGCGACTTTTTGTTCGATCTTCGAGGCTGTCTCGCGTCCTGACTGTGCATAGCCCGGAAGCCACAAGGTTTCCGCATGAAAATCTCCGGCCAGAATGGCTACTACAACTGAATGTGGACGCAAACCTTCCTGCGTAAGCCCGGCGGGGGAACTAAAACCGATCATTGGAACATCACCCAGAAGACTGCTGACGCCGTTACTTACTTCACGCGCCTGATATTGATGTGAAGCGATCACCACGACCAAGCCAGGTGTGCTAGCGCCCATACCATTCAAGGCTTGATGCGCCGCCTGTAAACCAGCTTCACGTCCATCTAATGCCTGCGCAGATCCTACAGATGAGATCAATGTCATGTTAACTCACGACTCTTCCGCAACCGGGATTGTAAAGTGAAATGTTGAGCCTTTGCGAAATTCGCTTTCAACCCAGATGCGTCCGCCCTGCATTTCAACCAGGCTCTTAGTGATATTCAAACCCAAGCCTGTGCCTGGTGTTTCTCGCGCTTTGGGATCATCAGAACGAAAGAATTTTTGGAACATTTTTTGCTGATCTTCCTTACTCATACCGATGCCATTATCTTTGACCCACAAGTGAATGACGCGCGCTGCACGCTGCGCATCCCATTGATTGGCAGTTTCTTCAGCGCCTATCTGAAGTACTCCACCTTCAGAAGTATATTTATATGCATTACTGAGAAGGTTGGTAAGTACCTGACCAACCCGTATGCGATCGGCCCATATGGGGGCAAGATTCTCAGCTACAACAATATTCAGAGTCTGCTTCTTGTCTTCGACCTGACGTTTCATAGAACGGACAACTTCATCGATCAGAGCAGCTACATCCGTTGATTTATATTCAAGTCGCAGGCGGCCCGCTTCGATCTTGGAATTATCATTAAGATCGGAAACCAAAGTGGACATACGTTCAACATTATTCTTGATCGTATAAAGGAAGTTGGTCTGCATTTCGTTAATTGTTCCAACCGCGCCTCCAGCCAGTAATTCTGTATATCCTTTAATAGACGTCATCGGATTCTTCAATTCGTGCGCCACGAATGAAACAAAATCACTCTTGGCAATATTGGCGCGCTGAACTTCGCCATACAGTTGCGCGTTGGATATAGCGATGGCGGCATGATCAGTAAGGCGGGTAAGGAATTCAATATCCACCTGTGTATCGCTCGTGCTTTCCAAATACAGCAGACCAATGACAGCCGCTTCACGGCGAATGGGAATGATTATTTGCGTATGAGTAGTGGGAAGTAATTTATCTCTAGAAGCCGCAACCGCCGCTTGTTTGGGTTGGCCTGATTCGACTGCTTTGAGCATAAAGGGTATTTCTATTTTCATGGTCTGATCGGGCAAATTCGCGATATTCTCTTCGAAACCTTGAAAGGACATAACCCGAAGGTTGGATTCTTCCAACATGCCGATCAGTCCTGCTTCTGCGCCGGATTGCCGCAAAGCCCAATCCAGCGTGATGCGCATGGCGCGATCCATTTCAAGGCTGGCATTCAATTCACGGTCAATACGCTGCATGACCGAGAGTTCTTCCACACGGGCAGCCAATTTCTGATCGGTCAGTTCATAGAGGCGGGCGTTTTCTATGGCGACAGCCGCCTGCCCGGCAAAGGCGGTGAGTAAGGTCTGGTCATCATAAATGAATGGCAGGCCATCACGACGATTGATTACTTCGATGACGCCACTGACAATATCCTTTGATTGCAAGGGCACCGCCATCAGCGAGCGGCTGACAAATCCCGTTTGTTGATCGACACCTTTGAATCGAACGGCTGAAAGTTTTTGAGTTTCATTTTCGATCACAGGCGCACGCAACTGCACTGCGCGCCCGACGATCCCCGTACCAGCAGGCAAGCGTTGTCCAATTAAGTTTGAAGCGACAGGCCCAACCGTAGCCTTAAAGATCAAATCACTGGTTTGCTCATCCACAAGAAACAAACTTCCGGCTTCACAATTCAAAATACCCACCGCATTCTCAAGAATATTTTGCAGAAGGGGACCCAGCTCAAGTGTAGATGTTAATTGCTGTGTAATTTCATTCAAAATGGAAAGCTGATGCTCGCGTTGTTGAGTTTCTTCAAGCAAACGCGCCTTGACTATCGCGCCTGCAGTTTGATCAGCAATCGCCTGTAAAAGTTCAAGCTGGCCGCGCGTATAAACCGTAACACCATCACGGTTGCCAACGCTAAGGGCGCCAATGGATTCCGCGCCCGCATTAAGCGGCACACCCATCCACGCAAAAGTATTCTCAGTGGATGGGCTAAGATTACGCGCCTGACATTCTTGGAGGTAATCGGTTGTGATGATCGGGCGACTCTTGCGGATGACTTCCGGGCTGAGGCCTGAATTGGCCGAAAATGGCAGGTTCTCACGCTCAGGCAGACGCTCACCATTCTCAACACAGAAACCATAATAATAGTAGTCACTGTTCTTATCATACAGAGTAATATGGAAATAATTGATGGAAATGATCTGGTCTGTCTGGGCATAGATCAGTTCAAGCACATCGTCAAAAGTTAATGTTACGTTCACTCCCTGAGATACACGCGTCAACGCCTTCATTTCATGGATCTGGCGCTCAAGGCGCGTAACAGTCTGCACACGCGCAAGCGCAACGGATGCCTGATCGCAAATATTCTCCAGAAATCTCAAGTCGCGCGGCGTGTATGGTTGACCAGATAAACGCGGACCCAAAGCCAGCCAGCCATTTTCACGTTCCTTACCAGGCAATGCAATAAATAAACGGGCTCCAAGCAATGCAATTCGCGATTGATCAGATTGCAGAGAGGAAGGCAAGGCCATGGCGTGATCCAAATAGAGCGGCAAGCGCTCTATTTCAAAGTAATGAGCGAGCGGGCTGGCAGCAGTAAATCGAATATCACTTGTGGGTCGGCGGTCAGCGCCCGGTAGAGCCGCAAAATAATCGTCAAGCGAATCGTATGTGTAGATGTGGATGCGGCTTGGGGTCAAGGTTGAAGCGATCTGTTCACGCAGAACCATACCAATGGTGTTGATATCCAATGCGGTGGTAAGCCTATGGGAGAATCCCTCAAGCTGTTCAGCAAAGGCACGTTCACCGCGAAAAAAGACGGCATCGACAAGCCGTTGCAATCGAATGCGGATCGGTTCAAGTAGGAGCGCAAGCAGGAAGATATATCCGCCTACCAGATAAGCATTGTTCGCAGGCAAACTGGTATTCATGAAAAGACTTATTCCTGTAACGATCAATGCATATCCGCCCATAACAAATATGGTCAGGATGATATACATAAACCCGCGCCGAACAAGCTCGTCGGTGCGCAGGAATTTAAAACGCATAATGTTGTAACCGATCACTGCTGGAAAAATAACGATCGGCAAAAAGAGATAGGGTGAGAAGTTGAGCGCCAATATCCCTCCTAGTGCGAGCCAAATGCTAAGGGGAATAAAAGACATCAGTGCGCCAACCAGTGTAGCGCGGGACTGTGTTTTCACCACTGGAGATTGCGCGTAAAAGGCGTAATAAAAATTTACCCCAAGCAGGAACAAGATACTAAAGGCAACATACGCATAAATGATCCTCCAATAACCAATGTATGCAACTGGAGAACTCAAGTTGAAAATCGAGGGGGTTGCGATCATTGCCATCACCAGCCCCACGATCAGACCGATCCAACGCAGGTATGGGCGATCAAGGATCAATCGTGGATTCTGCGGGAATGAAAGCGCCAGGGCGATCACCGCTCCGCCAGAGATCGCGCAGCTGAACATCCAGATGATCGTAAATTCGTGAGTCGTTGAGATGTTAAAGAAGGCGCCCGTTGCAATGGCAATGGAAGATGCAAAAAGCGAAAAAGCCCGCCCGGCGGGTTCATTGCGACGCAGACCAAAAATCCACAAACTAAAGATCAGAAAAATTACACTGATCACAGTTGGTATAACCAAATAAAGAGTGATACTTTCAAACGGAAATGTCTTCAGAGTGACATCGAGGTCACGCGTTTCCCCATATGCGAAATGAACTGTGATAGGAATTGTATCCCCTGGAGAGAACCTGCCCGTGATCACATTTCGGACATCTCTTTGGCTTCGCACTGGCACGTGATTAACTGCAATGAGCTGATCACCGCTGGAAACAAGTGCATTGAATTCCCAAGCACTCCCTTTTTGAACAGGGCCGGTATCGACAAAAACCAGGGTATGTTCATAAAAGGATCCTATAAAAGGTTCTTTGATCCAGCCAATCGCCAGGTAGATACATGCAAAAAAAATGAACACTGCGACTGTCTGATAGCTCAGCACAATCCACGTGAGGATATTATCAATCATTTTATTTGCAGGCTTCGTTTCCTGAAGCAGACCGGATTGCACAACCTGAGCTTTCATAATATTCAAATTTTACTCTACAATGCTTTTAGGTGCGTGGTACTTTCATGACAAAGAAGTAAGGTAGAACCATAAAAAGAGAGACTACGCAGGGCAGTCTCTCTTTAATGATTATGACAAAATCGAGCGGTTTGACGAACCGTGACTAAACGTCCAGATTTCTGACGCTCTTTGCGTGGGTTTGGATAAACTTCTTCCGAGGATCAACCGCATCACCCATGAGCATATCAAAGGTCCGATCAGCTTCGGCGGCATCATCCACAGTCACAAGCAACAGGGTGCGGTTGGTGGGATTCATGGTCGTTTCCCATAATTGATCCGGGTTCATTTCGCCGAGACCCTTATATCTCTGAATACCTACTTTATCACTGCCGTATTCCTTGACCGCCTTATCTTTTTCCTTGTCGCTATATGCGTACTTAACTTGATTCTTATAAGCGATGCGATACAAAGGCGGTTGAGCAATATACATATGACCGTCATCGATCAACTTCGGCATATAGCGGAAGAAGAAGGTCAGCAGCAGAGTACGGATATGACTGCCGTCGACATCCGCATCAGTCATGATGATGACGCGCCCATAGCGTAGCCCTTCGAGGTCAAAGTTGTCACCGATTCCCGTGCCAAGCGCAGAGATAAGCGACCTGACTTCATTATTACCAAGAATCTTATCGAGGCGGGCACGCTCAGTATTCAGGATCTTTCCGCGTAGCGGAAGAATAGCCTGAAAGTGACGGTCACGCCCCTGCTTGGCAGAGCCACCGGCTGAGTCACCTTCCACAATATATAGCTCTGTCTTGGACGAATCACGTTCGGAACAATCTGCCAGTTTGCCAGGCAAGGTCAACGACTCAAGCGCAGACTTGCGGATGACAAGATCGCGCGCCTTACGCGCCGCATCACGCGCACGAGCAGAGGTGAGACACTTCGCAATAATCGACTTTGCCGCTTGTGGATTCTCTTCAAGAAACGTGCTGAATGCTTCACCAACCACCTGAGTGACATAGGTCTGCGCTTCGGGATTCATCAACTTGACTTTAGTCTGTGATTCAAACTGCGGGTCAGGGTGCTTGACCGAAACGATGGCGGTCAGCCCTTCGCGCGTGTCATCGCCGGAGAAGTTTGGGTCGGCATCTTTGAGCAAGCCATTTTTTCGGGCATAATCATTGACCACACGAGTCAACGACGAGCGTAAGCCTGTCAGGTGCGTGCCACCGTCAATGGTATTGATCGTGTTCGCAAAGGAATACACCGATTCAGTATAAGAGTCAGTATATTGGATCGCGGCTTCAATGCCAATGTTATCCACTTCTTTTTCAAGATGCACAACAGGGTGAAGCCCCTGACGGTTGCGATTAAGATAACGAACAAACGCTGTAATACCGCCTTCAAAATAAAAAGTCATTTCACGATCATTACGTTCATCAACAAATTTGATGGTGACGCCACGCGTGACGAAAGCCATTTCGCGAAGGCGTTGAATTAAAGTGTCGAAACGAAAGTCAATATCTTCAGTGAATATCTGTTTATCAAATCTAAAGGTTTGCTTGGTGCCTGTTTCATCCTTTACTTTGCCGATCTGTTTAATTGCGCCCTGTGGCACCCCACGCTTATATTCCTGGCGCCAAATTTTGCCGTCGCGCTTAATTTCTGTGATCATCCACTCGGAGAGTGCGTTTACGGCACTAATCCCAACGCCGTGCAAACCGCCAGAGACTTTATAACCGCCGCCGCCAAATTTACCGCCGGCGCCGATCACGGTCATGACTACATCCACAGTTTCCATTGGACGTCCATTCGCGTCTTTCTTCGTGGGGTGCGGGCCTACCGGAATACCGCGACCATTATCCTCAACGGTGAGGCTGCTATCGGCATGGATGATGATATTAATGATGTTACAAAAGCCGGCCAGCGCTTCATCTATGGCGTTATCAACAACTTCATAAACAAGGTGATGCAGAGCTTTAATGTCGGTTCCGCCCACATACATACCCGGACGTTTTCGCACATGCTCAATCCCTTCCAGTGCCTGGATCGAACTTACATCATAATTTATTAAATTTTCTTTTTCAGCCATAAAATCCTCCAACAGTTGGTGACTGCCTGCGTATTTATTTATTTACAGAATTCGGGCGCAGCTTATCAATTACAGTCTGCAACCAGATATTCATATCACGATAATAAATGAAACTACCAGCCAGTAAAGCAGTGGCAACGAATGAATGGCCTAAGATACCTACAAAGGTCATCCATGAATCTTCGGGGGGAATCGCCCACAGGAAGTTCAAGCCAAATGTGAGCAGGAAAACTGTCAGCACGAACATACTGCTGGTGGGGAACGTAAAACGCGCCATCTGAAAACTGCTGATAATAGACGTGATTACATTTTGCTTCTTGAGAAAAACTCCATGCGGCCAGAAGAATAATGGGATGATCACCCACATGGAAGCAAGACTGACAAAGAGTACGAGCAGGTTAGCGATGAAGGGGCTAAATTGAAGCACTAAAGCCAAAACAAGAAATATAGGCATGCCGATCATCATTAAAAGAATACCCCAGAAAATTGAAATTAACATGGTCTGTGAGATGGCTCGCGCAATGCTCAAGCGCTGATCTTCTTTATTCGAGGTTATGATCCACGCCACACTGCGGAAGTACAACCCGCCGCCGATCCAGCCGACGAGAGTCAGCAGAAATACCCAGCCAAGTAGATTTAATGCGCCCACTTGCAAAATGGAAGGATTCCCCAAAGGGGTTGCGGATGTCGCTTGGGGAAATAGCAGGCTCGAAATCCCGATTGGAAGTGTCCGCAAAAGCCAGAACAAATTTACCGCTGGAATCGTGTCGTTGTACCAGGTCAATACGCGTTGAATATCTTCAGCAGAAACGCCTCCTGCCTTCCAGATCTGGATCGCATCCCCCTTGACCAAATCAAAGAGCGCATTCATACGCAAACGGGGACCAAGCCATAGGAACAAATTCAACAACAGCGGCAAAAGGATCGCCGTGATGTGCGTAGCAATGGTATCAAAACCCGCTTTAATTGAACTAATGACGCCGGGAGGAGGTGGTAGATTTTCTACTCGTGAAACTTCCATAACATTTCGATTCTACCATACCCCTGCTTGCGCTCACGCCTCGCCACAGGTACAATCTTGTGATGCAAGAGAACCATTCTTACCTGCCGTCGGCTGATCGATTGGGCGTTTTGATCGCCTCAATTTTATTGACATTTGCGCTGACAAGGTTGATCGAATCCCCGCAATTCACACTGACATTTTCCCTGCCTGGCTTTTATTTTGAATATCCTATTACCCTAAGTTCCGCGATGGCTTTGCTGTCCGCTGCGCTGAGCGCCACAGGTATGAGTTGGCTAACCCGTGAACATCCTGTACTAGGGGAAAAGTCAAATATCGAGCATATCATGCTTCCAACGCTGACTACTTTCGTTATCGGCGCTCCACTGACTCTACTGCCAAATGGACTGGCCTGGTGGATCGGTTTTTCATTTGCCGCGACCTTGCTGGTGATCGTCTTTCTGGCAGAGTACATCACCATAGACCCATCTGCCCCAGCCTACGGATTCGCTCGTGCAGGATTGACCGCACTAGCCTACGCATTATTCCTTATTCTCACCACCTCACTGCGCTATTCCGGTGCGCGCATGTTTTTACTCGTGCCAGCTATTTTCATTGTGGCGGCACTCATCAGCCTGCGCATCCTTCATCTAGACGGCGCAGATCGCTGGGATTTTCCGTGGGCAATTGGCATCGGCATCGTCTGCGCGCAAGTGAGCGCAGGCTTAAATTACTGGCCGCTGACGCCGATCCAATTTGGCCTCGCGCTGACAGGTCCGCTTTATGCGTTGACCATGTTATCTGTCAGCCTCGCGGAAAATATTCCTCTACGTCGCGCCGCGTTTGGCCCCATTGTTATCGTTGGCATTGCTTGGATTTCAGCAATATTCTTACCAAATGTTCCGTAAAGCTCCCTGCTTTAGCAGTGGAGATGTAAGGAACGGTTTCGCTTGTAGTATACATCGACTGGCTGTATACTAGCTGTTATGAGCGCACAAACTTATAAAAACAATCGTTATATTTTCTACTCCTGTAAGTACCATGTTGTTTTTTGTCCGAAGTATCGCCGCAAGGTACTTGTGAATGGCATAGAGATTTGATTGAAGGAAATCATTCAGCAAGTCGCTGATGATCTGGAATGTAAAATCATCGAACTTGAAGTAATGCCCGATCACGTCCACATGCTTTGTGAAGTTGATCCACAATTCGGTGTCCATAAATTTGTGAAGCGGGTCAAAGGTCTTAGTTCTTCTTTGCTTCGCAAGCA
>CAIWRB010000181.1 GCA_903914955.1 uncultured Chloroflexota bacterium
ATCAATCCACGCACCCGAGCTGTTGTTCCGGTTCACTTTGCAGGGCGCCCTTGCGACATGAATGCAATCATGGCCATAGCCCAAAGACACCGGATCAAGGTCATCGAAGATTGCGCCCATGCCATTGAAACCGAATACAAGGGGCGCAAAGCAGGCACATTCGGCGACTTTGGCTGCTTCAGCTTTTATTCCACCAAGAACATAGTCACGGGCGAAGGCGGAATGGTTCTTGCCAAGCGTGAAGAAGATATTGCACGCCTCAAAGTACTTGGATTGCACGGCATGAGCCAAGATGCGTGGAAACGCTTTGGTGATGACGGCTTCAAGCATTACCAAGTGGTGGAATGTGGTTTCAAGTACAACATGATGGATATGCAGGCCGCGATGGGCATTCATCAGCTCAAGCGCATCGAAGAATACTGGCAGCGGCGGAGCAAAATATGGCAACAATATATGGACGCCTTTGTGGACTTACCGCTTGGACTACCTGCTACAGTGGAAGAAAATACCCGCCACGCCTACCACCTGTTTACTATCCTTGTTGACAAAGAAAGAACTGGAATCTCGCGAGATCATTTTCTTGATCGCATGACGCAAGAAGGTATCGGGGTAGGTGTGCATTACATGAGCATTCCGGAGCATCCCTATTACCAGCAAACTTTCGGCTGGAAGCCGGAGGATTACCCGAACGCGATGCGTATCGGGCGGCAAATTGTGAGCTTGCCCATTTCAGCAAAATTGAGTGCTCAAGATCGGCACGATGTCATCGCTGCGGCAAATATGTCTCTTTACTAAAACAATGACTTTGTGCGTTGCAAAGACCTGGGTGCCATCAGCATATGAGTGGGATGACGCATGGATTAATTGTCCGTACTCAACCTACTTCCAAAGCCGAGAATGGGCCGAGACATGGGCAGTTTACAGTGATGGGAAAATAACTCCTGCGCCATTAGGAGTAGCGCTCTCTGATGGAACACGAATTGTTCTGCCATTTAGCAGAGAGAAACTATTTAGAGGTCTTGCAAGCAGATACATTTCTTCGCCAGCAGGTACTTTTGGCGGGTGGCTTGCCGATAATTCTCTTGACGACCAACACCAATCACTGCTAATAGATTTAGTATCCAGTCAGTATTCCGATTTGATATGGCGACTTAACCCTTATGAAAAGCTGATACACACCAAACGTCTTGGCCACATGACTAAGGACGAAACTTACTGTCTGGATCTGTCGATTGGACTTGAGAAGATTTATCGCTGTTCGACAAAGGGTCACTCGTCTGCCGTGCGTAAAGCGCGTAAAGCAGGAGTCGAAATTGAGCTTGCTGAGACGAGCGAAGATTGGAAGCACTATTTCCACGTTTATCAGGATTCCCTTGAGCGGTGGGGTGTTAAGGCTAGAGTGGCCTATACCCAATATCTCTTTGATCTGCTCTTTTTATGTGAGTCACCCAACATCAAGCTTTGGTTGGCGAGACATGATGGCCTTGTAATTGCGGGAGCACTCTGTTTTTATTCGCCATCCCATGTAGTTTACTGGCATGGAGCTGCTCTATCCAGCCATTTCAACTTGCGACCGGTTCATTTGCTTATCTATGAGGTTATCAAAGATGCCGAAAAACGAAATTCTAGATGGTTTGATTTTAATCCTAGCGGGGGATTGGATGGGGTCAAAGCGTTTAAGCGGAGTTTCGGAGCGGTACCGCTAGAAAGCAATGTATTGTCGTTGATTTCATCCAGGCAACAACTAATTGGGTCCATTAGATCTAGCTTCGCTTGGCTCAAAAAAGGTGATGCATGAGCAAAGTTGACTGGGATGAATTCGCCAAAGCCAAGTCACTTCGAGCGGTAATTGATCCCTCTGATTCCAAAGGCATCAAGAATTCCTTGATTGACCAGATACATTGGAATGCCATATCCAGAAATC
>CAIWRB010000182.1 GCA_903914955.1 uncultured Chloroflexota bacterium
AAATCGTATGCGCCAGCCGCTTCATCCACGGGGGCTCGATGGTCAATTGTCCCTGGCCCAAGGCTATTCTTGTTCGGGCGGTGTCGTTTTCACTTTATCATTTTGCTCGATTACCTTCTCATGACTCAACAAATGCGTTTCGGTTATTCTCGCGGAAATTGCTTGGACAAGTTACTATTGATTCAAAAGATGGGTTTACCTACAGCCTAGAATTACTGGCTAAATGTCATCGTTTGGGCTTGCAAGTGACAGAATTGCCAGCGAAGTGGTTTGAACGTAATAAGGGGGTCAGTCGCTTTCGTGTGCTTCGATGGGCACCTGCTTATTTGCGTTGGTACTTTTATGTTTTCACAACAACGTATTTGTTAAGAGGGAAAAATAATAAGCCCTCTCATCAAGAATAATTTTCAAGTCCGTGATAAACGAAAATGCCCGTGGAAGGCTGACTTTTTATTGTTGAACTGCATATCGGACTCCACTTTGCTAATCTTCTCCAGAGTCAGATGGTAAGCAAACGCCTCATTATTTTATCGTCGTGTTTGGAAATTCTCCGCTTTCATCCAGCTCAACCGCAATGGGCGTGATTTCTCTTAGGCAAATCAGGCGCAACGTCTCTCAGCATTTTTTGATTGCTGGTCAGTGGACAAATTGGAAGGCTGTCATATGTCATCTCTGAAAAAGTGTCTTGCAGGATTATGCTACTGATAAATTTCATATATTTCAATATGTGGCGAAATCTTTGGAGTGCTCAAGCCGAAGTGCTGACACTGTTGTTAAGGCTAATCAAGCTCGAGGTCGAGTTGACACGAGAGGATTACATCCCGTTAGAATCGGAATTTAATGGTTGACTTCTTGTCATCGTCTAATATAATTAAAAAATCAAGACGCCCCGTATCCAACTTTGTGGAGAGGGGTAATATTGTTACATTGAAAGGAGGAGGCTGGACGATATTTTAGTTTAGATTATGTGTTTATTCGTGATTGGACAATTCAAAAGGAGAGAGAGAAATGAAAAAAACAGTATTTAATATGCTGGTTTTGGTTGTGTTGGCCAGCTTGGTTCTTTCAGCCTGTGGCGGAGCAGCGACCAAGGCTCCCGCCGCAACAGAAGCTCCTGCCGCAACAGAAGCCCCTGCCGCGGTAGAAGTTCCTGCAGCAACAGAAGCTCCTGCCGCGACGGGCGAAGGTGAAGTGGCGATCGTCGCCTGGCCGGGTTACATTGAGCGCGGCGCGAATGATCCCGCTTACGACTGGGTGACAGCATTTGAAACACAGACCGGTTGTAAAGTGACTGTGAAGGATGCGGGCACGTCTGATGAAATGGTGCAGTTGATTAATAGCGGTGGCTTTGATCTCGTGACCGCTTCCGGTGATGCAAGTCTGCGCCTGATCTTCGGCAAATCAGTTCAGGAAATTGATATTTCCAAGATCCCCTCATACAAAAATGTTGATGAGCGTATGCAGAATGGCAATTGGCATACTGTGAACGGCAAGCATTATGGTGTTCCCTATCAATGGGGTCCGAATGTGTTGATGTACAACACGAAAACTTTTCCCACTGCGCCGACTTCATGGGATGTAGTCTTCAATGAGCAGACTCTTCCTGATGGCAAGTCAAACAAGGATCGCGTCCAGGCTTATTCCGGCCCGATCTATATTGCAGATGCGGCTTTGTATTTGATGTCTAAGAATCCCGAGTTGGGAATTACCGATCCGTATGAGTTAAACGAAGCGCAGTTTGCGGCAGTGTTGGAGTTGCTGAAGCAGCAGAGACAGATTGTCCCCAAGTATTGGGTTGACGCGCCGACGCAGGTCGAAGATTTCAAGAACGAGGGTTTCGTGGCTTCCTCGTCTTGGCCTTATCAAGTGGGACTCTTACAGGCCGACTCCGCTCCGATTGCCAGCACCATTCCTCAGGAAGGCGCGACCGGTTGGGCTGATACCACCATGATGGCGGCGAATGCTCCTCACCCCAAATGCGCTTATCAGTGGCTGGAACATTCCATTGATCCGAAAGTTCAGGGTGATGTGGCTTCCTGGTTCGGTTCTGCTCCGTCAGTGCCTGCGGCCTGCGATGGCGCGAGCGAATTGTTTGGTACTGAAGGTTGTGCGGCGAACGGCTACGATACATTTGATCAGATCCATTTCTGGAAGACGCCCGTTGCCGATTGCGGCAATGGCCAAAGTGACTGTGTCACATACGACCGTTGGGCTGAAGAATTCACCAAGATCGTTGGACAGTAGTTCGTAAAATATTTTCCAGCCGCGTCTTTTAATTCAAGGCGCGGCTGGATCGTTTGTGAGGACTCAAGATGAGTGCTAGTGTTGCCATTGAATTCAAGAATGTCAGCCGTATTTTTTCTGTAAAGCAGGAAGATCAATCCGGGGATGTGAAGGCGGTTGAGAATGTTTCTCTTCAAATTCGCGATGGCGAATTTTTTTCGCTTCTTGGTCCCTCGGGTTCCGGCAAGACAACCAGTCTGCGCATGATCGCCGGGTTTGACCGCCCAACCTCAGGTCAGATCCTGTTGTATGGTCAGGATGTTTCCAGCCTGCCGCCATATGAGCGCGATGTAAATACAGTCTTTCAAGATTATGCTTTGTTCCCGCATATGACTGTAGGTGAAAATGTTGCTTATGGCTTGATGATAAAAAAAGTCTCCAAAATCGAGTGTGAGAAACGCGTGGACGATATGATGGATCTTGTTCAATTAACTGGATTCGCAGGCCGCAAGCCTTCGCAACTCTCCGGTGGACAGCGCCAGCGGGTCGCCCTCGCCCGTGCGCTGATCAATCATCCCAAGGTTTTGCTGCTCGATGAGCCTCTCGGTGCATTAGACTTGAAATTACGCCAGCAAATGCAGATCGAGTTGAAGTTCATTCAACAAAGAGTTGGAATCACGTTTATATTTGTCACACATGATCAGGAAGAGGCGTTGACCATGAGTGACCGCATCGCTGTTTTCAATCATGGGCGCATCGAACAGATCGGAACTCCCGCCGAAATTTATGAACATCCGATCACACAATTTGTGGCAGGATTTGTCGGTGTGTCTAATCTTGTCTCTGGGGAGGTCGCGAAACGCATCACAGGTTCGGATGTTAAGTTTTCAGTTAGGCCTGAAAAAATTCATCTCGGCATGCTAGGTGACAAACCCGAAGCTGATACATTTATCGCCGAAGGAAAAGTGCGCGACGTGATCTATCTCGGCTTATACACTCGCTACCTCGTCGAGTTGGATGGCGGCGGCGACCTTGTTGTCGTCGAGCAAAACTTAAAGACAACTTCAATGGATGTGATGCAGGCCAGGGGCCAGTTGGTGCGGCTGTTCTGGAAAAAAGAGCACATTAGTTATATGGGAGACTGACATGCTGAATCGCATCTCCACTTATTTTTACCTGCGGCCAAAAGTCGTGCTCGCGTTGATGCTCCTGCCGCCGATGTTGTGGTTTTTGGTGGTTTATATTGGATCGCTGATCACGATGCTGATCAACAGCTTTTTCTATCTGGATGGTTTTACTGGAAAAGTAATTCACGAGTTTACACTTAGAACTTATATAAAACTTTTCGACCCCATCAACTTACAAATTTTTGGACGCACCACATTGATGGCCGCAAGTGTGACCCTTGCCTGCATAATCATTGCTTTTCCGCTTTCCTATTTTATGGCGCGCTTTGCATCACAGCGTATGAAAACTTTTTTATACCTGGCCGTGACACTGCCGCTCTGGTCAAGTTATGTGGTGCGCGTTTATTCGTGGAAACTCATCCTCGCGCAGGAAGGCATCATTTCATGGTTCGCGCGCTTGATCCATTTGGATTGGCTGCTTCAATTGTATTTAAACCTGCCTGGCGTGGGTGGGCCTTCGTTATCCATTTCAGCCACCGGTATTTTTATTGTCTTTGTTTATATCTGGCTGCCGTATATGATCATCCCGATCCAGACCGCGCTTGAACGTGTGCCAAAATCCTTGCTCGAAGCCTCCGGCGATCTCGGTGCGACTCCGGCGCAAACATTTCGAACGGTGCTTTTGCCTCTGGCTTTTCCGGGTGTGGTGGCTGGTTCAATTTTTACGTTTTCACTTACGCTCGGTGATTTTATTGTTCCGCAGTTATTTGGCAATTCAAGTTTTTATATTGGCAAGGCGGTATTAACGTATCAAGGTACGTCTGGAAATATTCCTTTGGCGGCGGCTTTCACCATGGGTCCCATCATCATCATGATCGTTTACTTGCTGATCGCCCGTAGATTAGGAGCGTTCGATGCCCTCTAAAAATTCATCCCAGTCGGGCGGTGAGCGCGCTGCATGGCCCTTAAAATTTGGTGCAGTCGGCGCGATATTATTTCTTCATGTTCCATTATGGTTGATTTTTTTATACGCATTCACTACGGAGGAATCCGCCTATACTTTTCCGCCCCCAGGCCTGACCTTGAAGTGGATTCCACAAGCGTTGGCAAATCCGGCCATGCAGAGCGCCTTATATCTTTCTATAAGAGTGGCTTTTCTTGCTACCATCACCGCTCTCGTTTTGGGGACACTGGCCGCCGCCGCAGTGTATCGTTATGATTTTTTTGGAAAAGAGTCTGTTTCGTTTATGCTGATCCTTCCATTGGCGCTGCCCGGCATTGTTACCGGTATCGCCATGCGTTCAGCCATAAGCTTGATCCACATCCCATTTTCTTTCTGGACGATCGTGATCGGACATGCGACTTTTTGCGTGGTCGTAGTATATAACAATGTGTTGGCGCGTTTTCGCCGCTCCAGCAATTCCATGATCGAAGCCTCCATGGATTTAGGCGCGAATTCATTTCAGACCTTCTGGCATATTGTGCTCCCTAATATCGGAACGGCCTTACTGGCTGGCGCGATCCTGGCATTCTCGCTTTCATTTGACGAAGTCATCGTCACAACTTTCACAGCGGGTAATCAACAAACTCTGCCGATCTGGATATTCAGTCAAATGTTGAAACCTCGCAATCGTCCAATTACAAATGTCACAGCGATGTTGGTGGTGCTGATCACTGCTTTACCAATTTTGTTTGCGCAACGCATTGTCGCCGGAAGTTCTGATTCAGAAGGTGGAAGCAAATAAATCCACATGGCCAAAAATTCTCTTTCGTATCTCAATCTAAAATGTGAAGCGCGAGCCCATCCCGAAGGTGGCTACGGAGTCTTCGCAGTTGGGAAAATAAAAACTGGTGAATTGATTTCTTTATGGGGTGGAAGGATCGTCCCAAAGGAAATACTTGACCCAGCCATGCCGCGCTTTACACAACGCGTCCTTCAGGTTGACGAGGATTTATACATCCTCACTGCGGAGGAAGCGGAGCCGAATGATTGTTTCAATCATTCCTGCGAACCTAATTTGGGATTTTTCGGACAAATTGGTCTGGTCGCCATGTGCGATATTGAAGCGGGTGAAGAGCTAATGTTTGATTACGCCATGTCGGACGGTGAGCCGTACGATGAGTTTGATTGTTATTGCGGATCATTAAATTGCCGCAAAAAAATCACAGGCAATGATTGGAAACTTTCCGAACTGTGGGAAAAATATCAAGGATATTTCTCGCCGTATCTTGCTAGACGGATCGAGGCATTGCGGGAAGTTCAAGTCTGATGAAATACTTACTCGGTGAAAAACTAAATTTTGATTGGAAGATTGTGGCTGTTACGATCTTCAGTACCTTGTTGTTGATGGTGGATCAATATCAAAAGATCACTGTTTATAAATACTGGGACCGCGTAATCTTATATCTTGTCCTTCCGTTATTGATCATAGTGATCCTCTTTCGTGAAAATCCAAAAGAATATGGTTTTTCCTTAGGCGATTGGAAACTGGGATTGACCTATACCGCGCTGGGGATTCTTATCATGGCCCCCATTATTTATTACCTTGGACGCGGTGATGCTTCCATGAAGATGTATTACGAACCGTCTTTGAAAGGCTTGCCTTGGACGACCTTTCTGGATCTGATCGGCTGGGAATTCTTCTTTCGCGGTTGGATCCTTTTCGCTTATGCGAGAAAATTTGGTCATGAAGCATTGTGGCTTCAGGCAGTTCCTTTTGCTTTGGCACACATCGGAAAACCAGAGATCGAAGTGCTCTCCACCATCTTTGGCGGATTTGTCTTTGGTTGGGTGGCGTGGCGCACAAAGTCATTCATCTGGCCATTTCTAATACATTGGTTCATTGCCTCGTTTATAGTTATTGTTGCTGCTGGAGCAATATGATCAATTACACTCTTCGCTCGGCCTTGGAATCAGAATCTGCTCAAATAAAGGATCTAATTAATTTAGTAGGCATCAACCCGATGGGTTTGGATTGGAAGCGTTTTCTCGTCGCAGTCGATGACGGTGGACAGGTGATCGCCTGCGGGCAGATCAAGCCGCACGGGCAAGACATCCGCGAACTTGCTTCCATCGCTGTGGATCCCGCACATCAAGGTAAAAATATTGCGCGGGCTGTGATGGAACAACTGCTTTCGGTCACAACGCGGCCTGTGTATTTAATGTGTATTTCCAAAATGGAAAATTTTTATATAAAATTTGGTTTCAAGGCGATCCCTTACGAAACGATGCCGGGCTACTTCCAACGAATTTCGAATATTTTCCGCATTGCAGATGTTGTTCGGCGCAGCGGTGAAGAGTTGTTGGTTATGAAAATGGAGTAAAATCACGTTTATGAAAAATGCACTCTATGTTTTACTCGGTGTAATGGCTGGATTTATCCTTGCAGGCGTACTGGTCTTTGTTTCGCGCGCGCCCAGTGGAAACCCGATTTTATTGGCGCCTGCACCTACCGAAGCGCCCATTGCTGTGGATGTGATCGGTGCCGTGGCGCGCCCAGGTTTGTATGAATTTCCGTCAAGTGCGCGTGTGCAGGATGCGCTTGACGCGGCAGGTGGATTGTTGACCGAAGCTGATGCAACTTCCCTTAACCTTGCTGCATTACTGGAAGATGGCCAACAGTTAAATATTCCGTATCTAACTGGAAGCCAGCCTGTAGTTGACACCACTGTGCTTGAACTTCCTTCATCTGTAACTGCAGTGCCAACCAATGACCCGAACTTGGAGCTTATCAATATCAATACAGCCACGCTCGAAGAGCTTGATTCGTTGCCCGGTATTGGCCCAACAACAGCACAAAAAATAATTGATTATCGTACAATAAATGGACCCTACGCAACACTGGATTCGATCATGAATGTTTCAGGCATTGGTCCTTCCACATTTGATTCCATCAAAAATTTGATCACGATCAACTAATGCATCAATTTGATCACTTTGCTGCCATCGCTCCCTTGTATGCGCGGGTCGCGTATTCCAAGACGAGCTTGATGCGCGAAATTGCCAAACTTCCCATAAAGGGAAATTTGTTGGACGTGGGCGGCGGCACAGGGCGAGTCTCTTCGGCGATACGCGATCTTGCGGATGAAGTGATCATCGCCGATGTTTCATTTGGGATGCTCAAGCAAGCGCCTCGTACTGCGCTCAAGCCGGTGTGCGGCGCTTCTGAATCTTTACCTTTCGCTGATAATTCATTTGAACGAGTCATCATGGTGGATGCGTTGCATCATGTGATAGACCATGCCGGGAGCGCATTTGAAATGTTCCGCGTGCTGAAACCCGGCGGACTACTCGTCATCGAAGAACCAGATATCCGTACTTTTGGCGTGAAGTTGATCGCTCTCGCTGAGAAACTGCTTTTTATGCGAAGTCACTTCTTTTCACCAGATCAAATTATGAAATTATTTTCGAAGGTTGCGAGTGGGGAAAAGAAAATCCACGCAGAAGATGGAACTGCGTGGGTGGTGATCGGAAAATAAAAAAAACAAAATCTACTTGGGGAGAGTGATTTCACAAACGCTTCAGATAGAAACCACTTTAATTTGCAGTTTGGTTTGCACTCTTAACTATTGGAGGCGCATCTTTCCTAAGGAAGAGGAGAAATCCCACCAATCTCAAACCTGCGCTTACCCATAGTGCTCCGCCCAACCCAATTGAATCTGCGAGCAAGGTGCCGACCAGCGGCGCAACAATGGCGGAGAGGTATTGCATCGATTGAGCGAGAGAAACAAAGGTCGCTCCGTATTCTGGCGGGACGGTTTTCATCAACTCGTCAAAGAATACCAAATCAAGGCCTGCCTGGAATAATCCTGCGATCGCGGCATAAAGAATGATCAACGGTATTTGAGGAGTGGCGGCCGTCAGGGCGGGATAAAAGATCATGCCAAAAGTTGTGGCAAGCAGAACAAATCGTCCGCCATATTTTCGTGAAGACCAGGGCCAGATGAAATAACCTGCCAACATGACGGTCGTCATTGCCATGGTGATCATGCCGATCTGCGAGTCTGTCGCTTTCACTTCGCGCACAAGGAATAATGGCATGATCGGCTGGCTGAGAGTCATAGCCGAAAGGTAAACAAATTTTTTCGTGGCAAAGGTTGTGAACGCAGGCGCGCCGCGGATTAATGAGAAATAATTACGAGCTGAGTCAATTACCGATTTGGCTGGAGCAAGTACGGCCGGAGTCTGAATCGGGAGTTTTATCTGATTCGAAAAATAATAGCTGATCAACCCGCCCGCGGATAATCCTAAAAACATCATTTGATAATTACGCGGGAAAGCAACCAGGTCGATGATGCGTGTCACGAAGAAAGTCATCACCACGCTTGTCAAACCGAAGATCGCCCAGCGGCGACTAAGAAGTGCATAACGCCCTTCGGGACCTGCCACTGTGTTCATTACAACTGAGAAGGCAACCGCCAGCGCGGTTTGGGGAAGGGTCGCGAATGCCCAGATCGCGAGGGTTGCGACCACCGTGTATTCTTTTGAAAGTATGGAAGTGAGCAAACCCGTCAGCGCAAAACAGGAAATGACGAGCAGACGTGAGAGGCTATACCACGGAATGATGTTGTTGCGCGTTTGCAGAAATCGGCCAACGATGATCGCGAGCACAAACCCGGTAATTCCCGGCATGGATGTGAGCAAACCAACTTGAAAATTGCTCGCGCCGAGCCGGGTAAGAAATACAGGCAGAAAAGGCGCTGCGACATTTGAAATACTGACACCGACAGCATCAATTTGCACATAGCGAAAATTACGTTTTTGTATTTCCTGTTGTTCAGATTCGTTTATCATAAAATATAACTGCGTACGAGAATTATAATGCCCTCACAGCGGGTAAAATCAACCATGATCAAAATCCTTCCCATTCAACCCCACCAGATCGATGAAGCCAAGTATGTGATCTCGGCTGTAGCCCAACGGATCTTCGTGCCGGAAAAGAATGTGCAGGAGTTTTACGATATTCTTGAGTTGGAAGGCGAATTGCTTGATGTGGATCATTATCAACAGGCTTATCTGGAAGATCGGGGTTTATTTCTGGTTGTGCTGGACGATGATAAAGTAATCGGTACAGGTGCGGTCAAAAAAATCGATTTAAAAATCGCCGAGTTAAAACGTCTGTGGCTGCTTGAGGAATATCACGGGCAAAAAATCGGCTATCAGGTTGTCTCACGCTTGTTGGGTTTTGCCCGCGCGCATGAATATAAAATAGTCCGCCTGCAGACCAGCCAACGACAGGAGCGCGCCATTCGTTTTTATACAAAAATTGGATTTTATGAAATTCCCAGTTACCGCGAGAGCATGGATGAAATTTCTATGGAAATAAATCTTAATAATCTGCACGAGCGTTTTTTTTATACTGGTAAAACACACCCGGGATGATCATTGCCTGGGGAGTTGACCATGGTCGAAACCGGATAAGCAGACATTCTTTCGCTTGGGAATGATCGAATGAGGGGAAGCAAGTCACCAGGTGCTTGAGGCGGCGTGTCTAACCATTGAGCATAGTCCGCACGATCCAGAATGACTGGCATGCGATTGTGCAGAGAGGACATCAGTTCGTTGGGCATGGTAGTGATGATCGTGCAAGTGCGAATTGTTCCGCCATCAGGGGAATGCCATTCATCCCACAAGCCTGCAAAGGCAAAAGGTTTGCGGTCTTTCATGTGAATAAAGTACGGGGTTTTGGTTTTTGCACCTTCCTGCGATTTCCATTCGTAGAAGCCATCGGTCAGGATGAGGCAGCGTTTGTATTTGAAACTACCGCGAAAGGATGGTTTTTCCGCGATCGTTTCACCGCGCGCATTGATAAGTTTATTTGCAATGGACGGGTCCTTGGCCCATGAAGGAATCAATCCCCATAGAAAAAAGTCAGCGGTGTTTTTCCCTTCGTTTGGGATGGCGAGAACAGGCTGGGATGGCGCGATGTTGAATCGCGGCGCAAATTTATTGGGAAATATAAAATCTCCAAACGCATCCTGCAATTCGGCAGGGTCAATAGTCAGGGTAAATCGTCCGCACATTATTTCCTCAACTTTCTGGCATCGCCATCACGCATGGTTACACCGATCGAATCCAAATGCTCCAGCAACGCCTGAACATATTTCCGTGTGGTGTTCAGCGTGTCACGTACTTCAGCGAGTGTGATCGTCCCTTTTTTTTGCAGCTCTCCCCGTATCTTCGCGATCATTTCTTCATAATCTTGTTTTCGAAAAATGATATCCTGCGAAACAGTCACAAGTTCGCCCAATGCGATCAATGAGTTGAGGATTTCCTCTCCTACATCGGATTGACACTCCTTGACACTTGGCGGGGCATATGGATTCGCCTCAAATTTGCGCATCAGCTCTTTAAGTTTGATCTGGTCGGCCCCATTGAACTTGATCTCATGCCCGGGTTTTGCCAGCCAAATGGAAAGATCAGTTATCAATTGATTAGCGCACAGTCGGTTGATCGTGGCGTTAAAAATACGCGGCGTTAATTTCAACTTGCTTTTCAATTCCTCACGTGGTATTCCGCGTCTTAATGGAAATTCCTTGTGATACGAATTGATAAGCTGAAAAACCTTTTCCTGCAATGTATTCCAGTGGGGGAAGGCCATGGCAAGGGAATCACTTTTAATCGGCAGAGCCTCAAGAAGGATTATCTGCCCGGAATTCAACAATTCTTCAAATGCCGATTCTGCAATAGCTGTTTCAAGGCGCGATTTGATAAAGATCTCTTTTAATGGCGCAGCATGGAGTGCCAGAGCAGCTTCAAACAAAATGTCTGGGGGGGCGCCTTGTATTAGAGATTCAAGTGATTTGAGCACGCCTTCGTCAAAGCGTTTATGCCTGCCCTTGGGTTGATGGTCAATGACAGAACCACCGCCGAGGGTTTCACCGGGTGAGGGGCGGCGCAGAATGTATCGATCTCCGCGCACGGTTACAACTGGTTCACGCAATTCAAGTTGGATCCAGCCTTCATCGCCAGCGTTGAGCTCCTCCGTGCCGAGCAAACGTAGTGTCGCAATAGTTTCACTTGCTCCCACGAAAAATTTTACTTCGTCGCCATGTTTGATTGAAGTTGACACATCCTTGAGCAAACGGAAACGCGCATCGATCCTTCTGGTGGCCTGGTATTGAGTTGGATTTCTTCGGATAACTACATTGCCGCGTTGAATTAATTCTGTATCGACCCCGGATATGTTGACCGCGGTGCGAGACCCGATCATTGCTGTCTCTTCTTTTTTCTTGTGAGTTTGAAGTCCTCTTATTCGGCCCTTCAACCCGGCAGGCAAAATTTCCACTTCATCGCCAACGGATAGATGACCGTCGCTGAGCGTTCCGGTGACCACGGTTCCGAATCCGCTCATACTAAAGACGCGGTCGATCGGCAGGCGCGGGCGGTTGAGGTCAATCCGCGCGGGTTTTTCCTCCAATATTTTGCTGAGTTGAGAAATGAGAATGTCAAGGCCTGTTTTGTTTTTTGCCGAGACTCGGACAATACTAGCGTCACGTAGGATGGTGCTGCTTACAGCGGAGCGAATGTCAACCTCCAAAAGGTCAAGCCATCCTGAGTCAGAAGCGAGGTCGGTTTTCGTAATAACAATTATTCCCGCGGGGATTTGCAATAAGTCCAATATCGCCAGGTGTTCTTTCGTTTGTGGCATGACTCCTTCATCCGCAGCGATGACGAGCAATGCCGCGTCGATTCCCCCAATACCAGAAAGCATGTTTTCGATAAAATCACGGTGACCGGGCACGTCGATAATTCCCACTTCCTCGCCGTCCGGAAGGGTGAGCCAGCCAAATCCGAGTTCGATGGTCATCTCACGAGCCTGTTCCTCCTTGAGGCGGTCAGGATGAACGCCGGTGAGCGCGGCGATAAGAGTGGACTTGCCGTGATCTACGTGACCTGCCGTGCCTATGACTCGCATGATTTACTTCTTAGATGCTTTTTTGCCGTGCCCCATGATGCGCTGGTAGGATGTCATCCATTCGTGGATCACATTCATTAATTCTTGTAATTCTTTTTCCGTCGTATCGGTGGTCTGGTGCATTTGGTCCTGCAAGACCTGCAAGGCATCATTCAAAAGCGGGATGCGTTCTGTTGTTTTAACAGCTTCCTTTCGAATATCACGGAAGGATTCTTCGGATGAAAGGCTGTAGCCAGTCCATCGTTTTTGATCATCTGATTTGAAACTTACCCATTCTTGTCTCAAGCGGTCTTCTGCGAGGCGCTGCATTTCGGTAACCTCGTTGATGCGGCGTTCCAATCTTGTATTCAAATCAAGGTAGGCTTCCTGGGCTTTCTTCGCGCCGCGTAAAGCTTCGTCAAGATTTTGTATATGAGAATCGACATTTGCCGCCTCTTTTTGGAATGACTCATATTTTTCCTTCCAGGCTTTCCAGGCGCGGTCGCGATCAATTTGTACGATCGCCTGTTCTTCAAGAAATGCGGCTTGTGCCTGTTTGCGTTCAAGCTCTGACCCTGTCAGTGCTGTAAAGCGGTTCTCGATATTGCGAAGACCATCGGATGTGATGGTCGCTTTATCGCGATTCTCATCGATGCGTTTTCGCAAGGCCGTGACCTCGCCCTGAATATCTGAGACCTGCTTTAGATCGTTTTTGCGCGTCTCCTCGATTGCTTTTAGAGAATGGAGAGCGTCGTCTTTGGTGCGTACCGCTTCATCAACCCGAAGTTTAAGGTCACTGACATTGTTCAAGACACGCTGCATTTCATCTGCGCGGTCCTTGATCTGTTTCTTGATCTCTGTCAGGTTGGTGGTTATTTTAATCTGCCCGATGGCTTTGTTGATCTCGCTTAATTCGGATTGGAATCTTTTGGTGTGATCGCTTCCGCTTAGCGTTTGCGCCTTTTCATTTGCTTCGATAATTTTGAGAAATTCAGCGCGTTGACGGGTAAGCATCGTCTCAAATTGATCGAGGCGCGAGGCTGTCGGGGTTATTTCGGTAATTTGGCTGCTCAAGGTTTTGATCTGTTTGGAAACAGCGTTGACTGTTGTCTCAAAGGAGGACAAGCGGGCATCCAGTTTTGTTAGCGTGTCCTGGTTCTGGCGCTGCTGATTATCCAGCCATTCAAGCCGCTTAATGATTTGTTCAAATTCCATGGTTCTCTCCGCTCAAAAAGAAAAAATTGGTGATTGAAATTATAGCACGCCCGCATACCGGGCTTACTGGCCAAGATGATTGAATAAGGCGGGCAAGTTGACAAGAAACTGCTGTAATATTTGCGGGAATAATCCCAGGGTGAACAACCCGATCACTCCCAGCCCAAGCATGATCAGTTGCGTCCAGGATTCGTTCCGCTGCCAGATCTTGTTCTCGTTTGCCATCACAAAAACAGCCAGGGTCCGTGTTGCGGCTAAAATAAGGCCAAGCATTCCCAGAAAAATCCAAAAGGATATGGATAGAGATTGCCCGGCGATTTCCTGCCATAAAGCCAGGCGCGGCGGAAAACCAGCCAGCAAGGGGAAACCCGTCATTGAAAGATGTGCCAAAATGATCGCTGTAACCGCAAAGGGATAACTTCTTGCGATTCCCTGTACATCGTTGAACTTCAGTGAGGTCACTTTTGGTTTAATTATGGAAAGTGCCAAAGCCCAAACACACAATTCCAATCCGCGCGGGATGATCAATAAGAAAGTGACATTGAGCATCTCGGATGACTGCAATCCCATTGCGAGCATGAGCAGCCCTGTCTCTGCGATAGCGGCGTAGCCCATCATTCGTCCGACGTGTTTTTGCAAAGCAGCAAATATTCCGCCGCTGGCCACCATGAATAGCCCGGCAATTTGTATGGCTCCCGAAAGTTGAGGGGATGTTCTTAGCCAAGTATATCGGTCTAAAAATCCCAGTCCGAAGATCACTGTGAAAGTGGGAAAAGCCCAGAGCAGAAATCCAACAACATAAGGCGGTGATTCTTCAGTCAACATCGGAATCCAGTTATAAAGAGGAAAGACACCCAGCAAAAAGGCAAATCCCAGACCGAGCATCGTGCCTGCCTGTATCGTGGTGTTAATGTCTCCGGGACTTGCTTCCACGCCGGCAAGCATCCAGCCGGAGAAAAGAATGAAAGGCATGGCAAGAGTTTGATAGATAAGAAAGCGAACCACGCCACGGCCTGGTTTTTGGTAGGGCGGAACTAATAAGGGGATGACCAGCATCGCGGCCATTTCGAGCAAGAGCGCGGCAAAGAGGAATGGTTCCACCGCGATCGATGCTGTCAACAAGGCCACGATCATCAATCCAAGGGAAACGAATCTGTTGGCTGTGCCGGATGCTTCTGTCCCAAAAAACCATATCGCGGACAATCCATAAATTAAGGCAAGTATTGTTCCATCCGCTGTTGTCAGAGTAAAACTTCGTCCGAAAAATTGGATCGACGGTGAAATCTTAATGGAGACCGAACCAAGCAGGAGTGCTGTATCAATGGGAATGATCAATGCGGTCAACGCGAGTATCAATGCCACACTCCCTGCGATCAGTGGAGAGATGCGCTCGCGCAAAAAGGAAAGAATTATAAATCCACTGATGAAGGGGATCGCAATCCAGAGAATTGGGGCGCTCATAATTCATTCTCCAATTCTGGCGGAGAAGTACCAGCCAGTAAGAGATACGAGCCGGCCAGGCCTAATCCCAAACTGATCACCGAGAGCAACCCGGCAACAAGGGTCGAGCTTTCTACTGCGGCGTATAAAATTTCAAAGCCGGTTAATAGAGTCAGCAATCCGATGATCACGCGTAGAATTTCAGAAGTTACGCCCAGATGCACAACGCCAGCGCCTATCAGTAGAATACCTCCAGCGATTACCGGCAGCCCAAGCCCGGGAATGATAGCTTCTATACGTGTTGTTACTCCGGCAGTGACAAGTGCCACAATGCACATCAAGATGATACGGAACCATCCTCCACGAAGTAAGGAGGATGGTTCCGTATCATCTTCTTCGGATGATAAACTGAGGCGGGTCATGCCAAGGGCGGCCACCACCATCCAGCCGGTGATCAATTTTGTTGAGCCCATTACAAAAGGCAGATGACGCGTCACCAGCCAGAAGGCAGCGACATATTGCAAGGCCAAAGCGCCGAGGTTGATACGCCAGTCGTGAATAATGAGCATGACAGTGGAAGTTACAAGGATCAAGCCAACTGCGGCCCAGGAAACGATTTCGATGATCATTTTATGGAGTTCCCTGTGTCATTAAAGAGATGAATATAATCAAAAAGAGCAATGTCCACATGATGCCGCTTTCACCTTCAAGCATTGCGTTTATCGTCTGACTTATTCGTCCAAAGAGGTTGTATATCATCCACAAACTACTATAGATGCCATCGATTCTTGAAGATGCGGGGTTTTTTACCCAGTGTGCACGAATCGGGTTGAGGATGCGAAAACGCGGTGTCGCCCAAACCAGCCCAAAGGTTAGAAGTGAGGTGATGATGGCTTGAAGCCACGCGCCGATCTGAAGCGCGCCGTTCCATCCAATAAATCCCAATAATAGTTGACAGATGAGGAGCAAAATAATGCCGGCTGGGTAAACTGTCCGCGTCCAGCCCGCCTGAGTTTCAAGTGAGTCCCGCCCAGACGGGCGGAGCGCATGACGGATGAATCCGGCGACTAGCAGGGCTTGAGCCACGATCACAAACGGGAGAAAGAAACCTAAGTTGCCAAGCCATGCGCTGGCCGTTAGTGAAAACGGCATTGCGGAAAGACTCCATGCGCCAATAAGTAAGGCGCGGTTCAACCAAGGCTGTTGAACCGATGCGAGAAATAACGAGCCGCCAACAAGAATAAGCGCGCAACCCCAGGCTACTGCGCCTGATTGATTTCCACTCAGAGCTGATGTAATTGACAGCGCAGCTAGACCAATAATCCAGTAGGGTCTGCCGGTTAATTCATCCGGCGCCCGCAGCCACATCCAACCGCCATACAGACCTGCGATGAGCGCAAATGCAAGCATGAGTGGAGTGAATGTTGTACTACTTCCAACGGGGACATGAGCCAACAGCACCAAACTAGATACCGCTGAAATCAAACGAAGCGATGTTCCGAAACCGCGTCTTAGGGTTGAATCAGATGAATAAGGCAAATGCAGTGGAAACACACCTAATCGCAACCCTGCGGCTACGATAAGGTAAATCCCGGAATTTGCCGGCATGGATTGAAAATTAAAAATCCCTCCCTGTGCAATGCTGATAATATTTGCCCATAATAAGAATCCGATCCCCAGTGCCCGTGTGGAAAAGGAAGTAACCACTTTTTCATTGTTCGAGATTCCCTCCACAGATAATAATTGGGTGGCTAGTTCAGTAAGATCAAGTGCCGCCCATACCAACAATAAAGTCAGCGGATTACCGGCCGTTACCGCCATGATACCGATCCCGCCCAACGCCAATGCGCCTGTCCAGGTAAATGAATTTGCGGCGACTGGACGCGCCACGGCTGTTATTAACATGCCAACGGTGAGGGCAGAAATGGATAAGGCAAGAGGCCAGGATAATTCGTCCGCGTGAAATGTGACCTGGCTCACGAACAAAGCAAGCGGCTTCCAGGCGGGCAAAGCAATCTCGAATGGCATTTGGGCCGGCCAAATAACCACGCTCGCAAAGGCAAGCATAGCACCGCCCACGGCGACCAACCATGCAAAGCGGGCGGTTGGGCGGGTCATACGTAACACGATTAATGCCAGCGTAGTCACAAAAAAAAGCAGGCAAGAGACAAAAATCAACATGGGAGATGGCAATTGTATCAGTTTTATTGCCGCCCATCTTTGATCATATTGCATTTGGTACAATCAAGCTCATGACTTTTCAACATTGCCGATCGAGTGGATTTAGCAGCTTCTTTTGGATTCTGGCCATCCTATTGACCGCATCTTGCGTTTCTGCTCCAAACTTTACGCCTGCTCCGGTTGCATTGAACGTGTCCGGGATTACCACACTGACGCCCTTCCAGCCCAAGCTTGAAGCGACGGTAGATCCTTACGGTATCTCCCTGACCCCGCAGATCGAGTTGACATATACTCCATATCCAACTCGTTATGTTCCGCCTGAAATTTTATCCACACCCGTTGAGTTACTTCCTCAAACGGAAATCAGCCAACTCAATATCTATAATCCGCTGACAGGTCTGCCGGTCAGTGATCCAACTTTCCTCCAACACAGGCCGATGGCGATAAAGATTGCGAACTCACCAGATTACATTCGCCCTCAATCTGGTTTGACATTGGCTGATGTGGTTTATGAATATTACATTGAATGGGGAGATACGCGTTTTATAGCAGTTTTTTATTCAAATAACCCCACGATGGTCGGCCCAGTGCGTTCAGGACGATATTTTGACGCGCATGTAACGCGCATGTATCATGCATTCCTGGTATTTAAATCCGCAGACCAGCGGGAGTTATCTTATTTACAGGGCGGTGATCTTAAAGATTTTTTGGTCATCGTGGGCTTTGGGGGGTGTTCGCCTTATTTTACCGGTCCCTATCATCGGGATTCATACAACAATCAATTTTTTAATTCCACAAAATGGGCGGCTTGCGCTGTAAAAAAAGGAGTGGATAATTCCAAGCAAGTTCTAAATGGCGGTTTCTTCACAGTGGATGCGCCCGAGAGCCCTCTGATTGCAAAGCGTGTTTATTCCTTATATTCAGTATATAACTACAATTATTGGGAGTATGATCCCATTACTCACCAATACTTCCGCTATCAGGAAGCGAATGATATGGTCAAAGGAAAGCCTGAAGCGTACGTTGCTCTTTCTGATGCACAAACTGGATTGCCTGTTACAGCCGCGAATGTGGTTGTCCTGCTCGCCCCCCATATTTTTGCAAATACTTACAATGCGCACGACGAGGTCTTTAACATCGACCTTTTGGATTTTGGGAATGCCTATGTTTTTCGTGACGGTGTGGCGATCCCTGCAATCTGGCATCGCGTGTATGAAGATCAACCCTTACTGCTTACCACACTGGAAGGCGATCCCATTTATTTGCGTCCGGGACGAACGGTTTATCAGGTGATGGGAGTCAACTCAACTGTTTCACAGGTTGGGGAAGATTGGCGTTTTGTTTTCCAGACTCCGTGAGATAATGGATTAAAATATTCTCTGCTGATTAATTTCAGAAGTAGACAATGCCCTCGGAGTTCTTATGACCTTTGATCCCGTTTTTCTAAGTAGTCTAACACTCGTGTTGACCGCGTTTGGCGGCGCATTTCTGGCCGCCTTGTGGATCAGCCTCGTCGTGTGGACTTATCGCGATATCCGCTCACGAGCCCGCGACCCTTTGGTGCAAGCGCTTGCCGCGCTGATGGTGGCCTTGTTAAATCTGCCGGGAGTGATCGTTTACCTCATCCTGAGGCCGCCGCGCACACTTGAAGAGGAATATCAACGCACACTGGAAGAGGAAGCCTTGCTTCAAGCCTTGGAAGACCTTCCACTTTGTCCAGGCTGTGAAAGGCGCGTCAAGGAAGATTGGCAGATTTGCCCGAATTGTCACACAAAGTTAAAGAAGGCCTGTCATAATTGCGCGAAATTTATGGAACTCCCGTGGAATATTTGCCCCTACTGCGGTACACCCGCACCCGGCATGCGTTTGGAATCTTCCAGCATCGACGATGCCTTACGTGCTTTGAAAATCGGTGATGAACAAAATGAAGTTAAGGTTGAAAAATGAAAATAGAAACCATCACCTTCCATCATCTAAATATGCCGCTGGTCTCACCGTTTGAGACTTCCTTCGGGCGTGATGTAGATCGCGAATGCATCCTGATCACCATTCATTCAGAAGGATTGATCGGGTATGGCGAATGTGTGGCTTCACGTGACCCCGGTTATAACTATGAAACAACCGGCACAGCCATGCACATCCTTAAGGATTTCATATCCCCATTAATACTAGGAAAAGATGTAAAAGATGCTGCGGATTTTCAGGCGCGTGTCTCCGGTATCCGCGGACATCATCTCGCGAAGGCAGGTATGGAGATGGCGTTGTGGGACTTGCTTGGGAAGCGTACAGGCAAATCACTGCGCGAACTACTCGGCGGAGTGCGTGAAAAGGTCGAGGTGGGAGTCTCTATAGGAATTCAGTCATCAGCTCAAGGTTTGGTGCGAAGCGCGGCGGATTATATTAAGCAGGGATATGCACGGGTGAAGATCAAGATCAAACCTGGCAGAGACGTTGAAGATGCATCCGTCGTTCGAAAGGAATTTCCAAACCTGCGATTGCAGGTGGACGCGAATTCCGCCTATTCATTGGATGATGCAAAAATACTCAAGCCGCTTGATAAATTGAATTTGCTGTTGATCGAACAGCCTTTGTTTGAAGATGATATTTGGGATCATCATAAATTACAGGATCAATTTGAAACGCCCATTTGTTTGGATGAAAGTATTTTTTCGCCGCGCCATGCCCGTTACGCGATCGAAATGAAAGCCTGTCGCACGATCAATATCAAGGCGGGCCGCCTGGGTGGATTGAGCCAGGGTGTGATGGTCCACGATATTTGCAGGGAAGTTTCGATGCCGGTTTGGTGCGGCGGTATGTTGGAGACCGGAATTGGGCGCGCCTCAAACCTCGCGATCGCATCCCTGCCTAATTTTATATTGCCCGCTGATATTTCGGCATCGGATCGTTATTATGTTCGCGATATTACAAATGAAAGTTTTAAACTAAATTCAGATTCCACCATTGATGTACCCAACGGTGTGGGCTTGGGTGTGACTATAAATGAAGACGCATTAAAGGAGTTTACGCTGGCTGTGGTACTTATTTCTTAACGACCATGATCGTAAAATTCCGCATGTGAAAATCTGCCTGATACCTGTATGAAGGTTCTCTACCAATTAAGCCCAGAGTGCGTCGCACCCTTGCAGAGGAGGAAAATCAGGAGAGATGGCAACTTCTTTTCAAAAGGGAGTCAAAATAAAAAAAGTCCCGGCTGTTCCAGTAACCCCCAAGGGTGACCGTCCAGCCGGGACATTTTTGTAAATCTATTTTCCCAACCTTGCCCGTTCTTCTTCAATGACACTTTTCTCCAACTTCTTCCCAGACTGTATGTCGCTAGGTTTTCATTTATATTTTGCCCGTCCTTCGCTTACCTGTCTGCTCTTTTTTGGAGCGAGCGCAATTAACGAACGCAACACATTGTTCACGCTTTCTGAATCAGGGAAGTAAGCATATACATCAGGGTCAAGCACCACAGCATTTTTCTGCAAAGTATAGTTTTGTACCACTGTTGTGCCATCATCCTTATGAATGGTTACGGTGTATCCTTCGCGTAAGGCGTTTGCATGTTTACCGCGCACAACATTTTTTCCCGTAAAGTTGTATTCGGGAAGCATATCATCATCATTAATGGGATCAGTTATTTTGCGTTTCATAGACTTTTCTCTCCGCTGATGTCGCTTTACGGCAATTGATTATGCGGATGTTATTGCCGCGCTCTATATATGTAACAACTAAAATTTGTCCACTGGATGAAAGTCCGATATCAATAAAACGTTCCTCGCCAATTGAATGGGCGATATCATTCACGGTTAACGAAAATTTATCCTGTAGAACAGTTGCTGCTTCTTCAAAAGTGACGCCATGCTTTTGGATGTTGCTCTTTGCTTTCTTTTCATCCCATTCAAAATTGGAATTCATCGCGGCGTTTCCTTGAAGGGATTATAGCATTGAACGCTGGTCACAGATTGCTTTGACCCAACCTTGCCCGTTCTTCTTCAATAACACTCTCCTCCAATTTCTTAAACAGTGGACCCGGTTGATTCAATTTCTTCCCAGGTTGTAACTCGCTGGGCTTCCATTGCAATCCATCAATCGGTTTGTAACGTAATACAGTATGCTCGCCGAGTGAATCTTTGACGGTCTGAGTATATTGCTCGCCAAACAGCGGAGACTCGTAGTTGAAGAAGCCGTGTAGTTTTTCGCAGGTGAACGGCAGGAATGGGGCGAACATCACCTTGAGCGAGTCGATGGCTTTGAGTGCGGTGTAAACCGTTTTGGATGCGCCGTCTTTATCCACTTTAATGGCCGACCACGGCGCGTTGCTGTCGAGATATTGATTAACCACGGTGGCGAGTTTCATTGCTTCGCTCAATGCAGAGCGCAGACGTACGGCTTCGAGTTCCGCGCCCACAGTGTTGAATCCGTTTACGATAACAGCGAGCAGGCTTAGGTCGGAGTCGCGAAGCGTGTTTACATCCACGTTAGGAACCTGCCCATCCCAATTCTTATAACAAAACGCCAGCACACGATTCGCGAGGTTGCCCCACGTGGCCACCAGTTCGTTGTTGTTGCGCGCCACGAACTCTGCCCAATCCCAATCGCTATCCTTCGCTTCGGGCATATTGACGGTCAGATAATAACGCAGCGCGTCAGGGTCGTAGCGGGTCAGCGCGTCGCGACCGTTCACTGCCCAATTGCGCGAGCCGCTGATCTTCTTGCCTTCAAGATTCATAAATTGATTGGCGGGCACGTCATATGGAAGTGTAAGCTTCACTTCTTTTCCATCGGGAGAAGGCTGGGATGAGGGTTCAAATATTTCCATGAATGCGCTTCCGACGCCCATCAACTCCGCGGGCCACAGTGATGTGTGGAAGAAGATATTGTCCTTGCCGATAAAGTGGAATTGCTTCGCTTTGGGATTCGTCCACCAATCGTGCCACGCATTCTTCTGCCCTGATACCTGACTCCACTCAATGGGGGCGGAGAGGTAGCCGATGACGGCCTCGAACCACACGTAGAGTTTTTTCGATTCCCAACTCGCATCAATGACCGGGACTGGGATGCCCCAATCGAGGTCGCGTGTAATCGCGCGCGGCTTAAGTCCCTCGGCTTCGACTTTTCTCAGTGACTCACCGAGAACTGTATCGCGCATATGATCCGCGCGTTCTTTAAGATATTTGATGACGTCAGGCTCGAGTTTCGAGAGGTCAATGAAGAAATGTTCAGTGTCACGCAGTTCAGGCGAAGATGTATCATCCTCAACTTTTGATTTTGGGTTGACAAGTTTGGCGGGGTCGAGCACATTGCCGCAGGCATCGCATTGATCGGAGCGCGCGCCTTCGGTGCCGCAGATGTAGCAAGTCCCTTCAATGTAACGGTCGGGTAGGAAGCGATTTAATCCGGGAGAGAACCATTGTGGCTCCGTCTTCTTGAACAGGAATCCGTTCTTCTGTAGCGCGAGGAAAATACTTTGCGAAACTTTGAAATGATTCTCGCTGTGCGTGGTGGTATACAGATCATACGAAATACCAATCTGTTTGAACAGGTCAATGAAACCTTCGTGATAAGACTTATACACTTCTTCGACCGGCTTGCCGAGTTTATCCGCGCTCATGGTGACGGGTGTGCCGTGCGAGTCTGTGCCGGTGATCATCAACACCTTGTTTCCCTTAAGACGGTGATAACGCGCAGCAATGTCACCGGGCAGGTGTGAACCTGTCAGGTTTCCCACATGAATTTCAGCATTGGCATAAGGCCAGGCGACTGCGATGAGGATATTTTCATTCATAATAGTACTCCGTTAAAGAATTAGGAATTAAGCGATTAGGAAATTAATGGATGCAGATCTTCCGTTTCTCCTGATTTCTGTTCCCTGATCACTGCACCATGTTTTGCAATAAAAAAGGCCGTCCGCGAAATGGACAGCCCGTTTTTGTTCGTGTATAAAAACCTAAGGTGCTTTCCACTCGGCGCGGCAGAACGTTACTATTCGCATTATGCTGTGCATGGTCAAGGGCACACCTGAGTAGGAATGTCTCGTTTTCATAGGATGTAGTTTACTATGTCCTGCTTCGTGATGCAAGCCCTTTTGGAAAAATTTAGGCGTTTTTTAGCTCTGTGTGCTAAACTAATTGGTAAAATTGCATTATTTTCCTTTGAATATCTTTGGAGGAAGTCATGGTCTGGTATAAAAACCGTGTGATGTATCTGTCCACCATTGTGGGATTTTTAGTAGGGTTTGTATTTCTATTTGCTGGTATCAGGCTTGAAATGCAAAGACAACATCTTCCTTTTACCTATTGGTCATATAATTACCTGCATCAAAGTCATTATGTTTTTTTTCTATTAGACATTGCTCCATTTGGCTTTGGTATTATGTTTGGCTTATTGGGGCAACAGCGTAGTTCCAATTTAATGGTTTCGCGCAGCAAAAAAGAGTGGGAAACTACTTTTGACGCGCTCTCCGATCCGATTTTTATTAGCGATAAAGAGGGGAGAGTTATTCGTTGTAATCGCGCGGTAATAGATAGACTGAATGTCCCTTACTTGAAGGTGGTTGGCAGACAGTTAACCGAAATTCTCGGAACAGGCCAGCAAACCGATTCCGGAGAGGTTGATTATCCCGGCAGTGAATTTCCCTGGCTGGGCCGACTCTACGAAATGGAATTCTATCCGATCAAAACGCAGGAAGTGTCAGAAAATATAATTTGTTTGATGCATGATATTACCGAACGCAATCTGGCGAATGAAAAATTGCGCAAACTTTCACGAGCAGTGGAGCAAAGCGGTTCAACCATCGTCATAGCAGATTTGGCGGGAAATATTGAATATGCTAATAAAAAATTTGAAGAGTCAACCGGGTACAACTTGAAAGAGGTTATTGGAAATAATCCACGAGTCTTGAAGTCTGGTTATACGTCAGATGTGGAGTATAAGCATTTGTGGGAAACGATTACTTCAGGCGGGGAGTGGCATGGCGAATTTCATAACAGAAAAAAAAATGGCGAGTTATTTTGGGAAGCTGCTACGATCTCGCCGATCATTAATGAAAGCGGAAAAATCACCCACTACCTTGCAGTCAAGGAGGATATCACCGTGCGCAAGGAGGCTTTGGAGGCCCTCAGTGCTTCCGAGACCCAAATGCGCGCCCTTTTTTCGGCAATGACTGATGTCATTATTGTTTATGATTCTGAAGGCCGTTACCTAAATATAGCAAATTCTGATCAGTCAAAATTGTCCCGTTTGCCTGATGAATTTCGAGGCAAGACTGTAACTGAAATGTTTCCTGATCATTCAGCTTTTTTTCTCGAAACTATCCAGCGCACCCTCAGCTCGGGAAGTGTAACCACTGTGGAATACAGTCTTTTCATTGATAATAAGGAAATGTGGTTTTCAGCTAACGTCTCGCCCATGTCGTCAAATTCTGTGATTTGGGTGGCGCGCGACATTACCGCGTCTAAACGAAATGCCAGCGAATTGGCGCGCGAGAAACAATACTTTGAATCGCTCGTGCAAAATGCTCCGGTCGCCATCGTTGTGCTGGATAATGATGAGAAAATTATATCCAGCAACCCAGCCTTCGAGCAAATGTATGGTTATGTCAGTGCTGAAATATTGGGTATAAATTTGGATAGCCTCATTACGAATTCAACAACACACGAGGAAGCTGCTCGTTTTACGGAGACTGTTAGGAATCAGCCAATCCATGCGTTTGGCAAACGCCAGCGCAAAGACGGTTCGTCGGTGGAAGTTGAGATCTTTGGGGTGCCAGTATTTGTTGATGGACAGAAGACCGGTACTCTGGCAATGTATCATGATATTTCGGAACTGTTGCACGCCCAGCGCGAAGCGGAGGAATCCAACCGCGCCAAGAGTGAGTTCCTCGCAAATATGAGTCACGAGATCCGCACTCCTATGAACGGCGTGATGGGTATGCTCGAACTTGCGCTTGATACACAACTCACTGTTGAACAGAATGATTATTTACAAACTTCGCTTAATAGCGCTGAAGCCCTTCTGTCACTCCTGAATGACATCCTTGACTTCTCCAAAATTGAATCAGGCAAGCTCGCCCTTGAAGAGATCAATTTCAATTTGCGGAATGCTGTTGAAGATGTAGCTTATACGCTCGCCAAACGCGCCCAAGATAAGGGACTTGAGATCGCCTGTCTGATCGACCCGGACATGAACTATTATTTACGTGGTGATCCTGGCCGCATAAGGCAGATCTTGGTCAATCTGGTTGGGAATGCCATAAAATTTACGCATCAGGGTGAAATCATTCTCCGTGCTGAAACCACAGAGCAAACCGAAAAAGATGCGACCGTCCACTTTTCAGTACAGGATACGGGAATCGGCATCCCAACCGAACGTCAGGCCGCCGTGTTTGAAAGATTTACACAGGCCGATGGATCCACCACGCGCACCTATGGCGGCACAGGGCTGGGATTAACAATATCAAAACAATTGGTTGAAATTATGAATGGCAAGATCGGGCTAAATAGCACTCCAGGTGTTGGAACCACGTTTTGGTTTGACCTCAAATTTGAGAAACAACCCCTTGAAAAGCATGAAGTAGCCCCGCTTACGCCTGGCCCCGTAAATATTTCTCAGACCCGCGTTCTTGTTGTGGATGATAACCAAACCAATCGAATGGTGCTAACAAAGAATGTTGAAGCGCTTGGCGCTCGCATAGATTCGGTCTCCAGCGGCGCAAAAGCTCTCGAGACCCTCCGCAATGCCCAGCGGATGGGTGATCCGTATCATGTCGTTTTGCTTGATATGCAAATGCCTGGTATGGACGGTGAACAAACTGCCCGCGCCATCAAGAGCGATCCTTCTGTGAAAGAAGTCAAAATCCTAATTCTCACTTCAATGGGACAGCGTGGAGATGCGGTGCGTCTTGAAGCGCTGGGCTGCTCTGGCTATTTGCTCAAGCCGGTCAAACAACAAATGCTGTTTGACGCAGTTATCGAAGTGCTGGGACGCAAGGTAGAACAGACGCCAAGTATCATCACCCGTCACGTCCTCACCGAGAAAAGAAAAGAGGATCTTCGTCTATTACTGGCTGAAGATAATCCGACCAATCAAAAACTTGCAATCGTCCTGTTACAAAAAGCCGGTTACTCAGTGGACGCTGTGGATACTGGAGCAAAGGCATTTGAAAGAGTACGTACCAACCATTACAGCGCCGTGCTGATGGATGTTCAAATGCCGGAGATGGATGGATATGAAGCCACGCGCCAGATCCGTATTTGGGAACAAAGCACAGGCTTGCACATTCCGATCATTGCCATGACCGCACACGCCATGGCTGGTGACCGTGATCGTTGTATTGATGCAGGCATGGATGATTACATCACCAAGCCGCTTGATCCGCGCTTATTGTTCAGCGCCATAGACCGTTGGACACTGGAAACTGATCACGAAAAAGTAAAACATAATGATTCATCTTCTGCTGCACAGCAGGATTATTCCCCGGATTTTTCTGCTGACCCGTTTGGAGAAAATGCAACCCCCGAATCTTTTGAGAAACTCAGGCCTGCTCTGGTTTCTCTGGCAGGCTCACCCGTTGATAAATTGCCCGTGGACCTCGAAGGCGCTTTATTCCGTTTTGACGGAGACCGCGCTTTCATGATGGAAATGTGCAACGAATTCAAGGATCATTTATCTGACCGTGTGGCAGAGCTGAGGTCTGCCTTGCAGGCGGATGATATCGAAAAACTTGGTAGATTTGCTCATAACCTAAAGGGAATGTCTATGAATTTCAACGCGAACCAGTTATCCAGTCTCGCCGCGAAGCTTGAAGCGTGTGGCAAAGAGAAAAATCTGACAGGCGCCTCTCTTCTTGTTGAGCAACTTGCAAAGGAAGTTACGCGTGTAGAGGAATATCTTTCGTAGGATCTAATTTGATACGGTGCAGGAGCAATCCCATCACCATTCCCAGCACGATGATCGTAGTCCCCAAACTCCACATATCATTGGATGTTGTTGCGTGTTGTGAAAGAGCGTAAAGTGAAAATAGATCGAGCATGATCAAGAATAGAAAAGCGTAAACATAACTCTTTGTTCGTTCAACAAGTGTTCCAACGATCCACACGATCGGGATGATATACACAAGCTGGTCGTACGCCCACAAATAAATAGTTGAGACGAATGCAATTGGCAGGATGACGTTAAACGCCTCCCACACTGTGGCTTTGGCTGGCGCAGCCTTCTGCCAGAGGAAGAATCCACCCAGCCCAAGCAGGATCAGCGCCAACGTTCCGCCTAGTAGCATGGAGCAGGGCGCTCCGCCTTTGCAAATCAAATAAGCAAACCCCCATACATTCGAATGGACTCCCTGAGTCCGATCCATTACAGCTTCGCTTGCGCCGCGAAATTTGTCGATCCACAAAGGGTCTTGTATCAGCCCAATCATTATTAATGAAACCCCTCCAATTGCCATGCCAAAAATAGCCTTCCAATCACGGCGGGCAAGAAACCAAACGGCTGCCAGTACGAGGATCGTCAATCCCTGCGGCGGCTTGAGCATGGTTAACGATAGAGTAATTCCAGCGAGAATGGTTTTGTTTTTTTCTAACAAACGAATTGCAGTTAGAAGAGATGCAACTGTAAAAGCGCCGATTGCGCCAATGTGCAATGTCAGATAGAGCGGTCCGAAGAAAATCATGGATGCAAAGAGTGGTATGAGTAATCTCCGATGCGCGGCGGACTCCCATTGACGCAGCAGTATAAATATTGTAATTGCTATGATCGTTAAAGTGACCACCGTCCAAAGAATGTAGGCATGTTTAATGGATAAAAACCCAAGCGGTACACAAAAGATCGCAAGCGGTAAGGGATAGGGAAATATCTTATTGGGCTGCCATTCGATCCCATAGGTTGCATGCCCTGCAAGAAATTGTGTCTGGTCGTATGGGTTTTCGCCGTCGAGCAGCATGCGCCCCGCCAGCCAGAAGAATGAGAAGTTTGAATTTTTATAATCAAAACTTTCGAAACTTAGCTGTGTGCGCACGAAGATCATTCCCCCAAGAAAAATGAGGGGTACGAGAATTTCCAATATTTTTTTGAGCGTGTCTTTCATATGGATGTGAAATTAACAGGCACGTTCCAAATGACCGTGGTTTTGTTAAAGTAGGTCTTTGAGTTTTGCAAACGGAGAATCGTTCTCTTCGGGAGAATGTCCGCAATCTTTCTCGTTCAGGTTTTGGCCACACTCGGCGCATAATCCCTGACAATCAGATTTGCAGATCGGGCTGATGGGTACTTCCAGGAGCGCGTATTCGCGTAGCATTTCAGCCAGATCAATATGTCCATCTTCAGGCAGGATCAGCTCTGATTCAGTTTCAGAGCGTTTGTCAAACGCATATAACTCGGTGAATGACCAATCGAGTTCATGCTCAAATTCTTGCAGGCAGCGTACGCACATTAGATTTGTTTCGGCGGAGAAGTCTGCTTGAAGCACCAAGCCTTGCGGCGTCCTGCCGATGTTGACAATCCCATCGAGGCTGCGTAGTTCAAGATCATCGCCAAGCGTGATCTTATCAAACTCAAATGGGAAATCATGACTGCGGCCGATTTCCTCATGGGCAATGAAGCCGACATTAATACGAAAGGGTTTTTTGGAATTTGGCATGGGGGAAAGGATGAAAGAAATCAGATCCGACAAATTAATGGTTATACTTTTCGATCCACAATATATTTTGCGAGGTTTTCCAGCGCGTCGCGTTCTGCGCAGGTTTCCATGGATAAAAGTATCGTCAGGGCGCGGTCTATGTGCTGGTCTGCTTCTAGCATGGCTTGCTTCGACGAATTGCTTGCGCGGATATTGCCCACGAGGCGAGTCATGTTTTCATTGTTTGTCCAGCCGCCTTGGGGCAGAGATAATACGTCAGGGTCGTTCGGATTCGCTTCAGCGTAATAAATGGCTGGCAGGGTCACCAGACCATTCAACAGGTCTGACCCGAGCGGTTTTCCGACAGCGTTTTGGTCGCCATTGAAATCGAGAATATCATCCACGATTTGAAATGCCATCCCGATCTGAAATCCAAAATCACGCATGGTTTCGATTATTGCTTCATTCACAGGACTGACCATCGCAGCTGCGCGGGCGGTCATTTCAAAAAGGGAGGCGGTCTTGGCATAAATTCGTTTGTAGTAATTATCGCGGTTGATCAGTCCGCGCGAGGTGAACATTTGAGTCAATTCACCGTTGACAATGGTTGCCAGTGTTTCAGAAAATAATTTCATTAATGGCAGATGATCTGTTTCAGCAGCAGTGATCGCTGCGCGCGCAAAAAGAAAATCCCCGGTTAGTACAGTCGCAGGAGGGGACCAGCGCGCGTTTAACGTCGCCATGCCCCGTCGGAGTAATGAGCCGTCAATTAGATCATCATGCACGAGAGTGGCAGTATGCAATAATTCCACCGCCGCGCCCAGTGTGATAATTTTTTCAAGGGGCGCACCCAGCATGTTGCCAATGAGCAGGCTAATGGTGGGACGGACACGTTTGCCTCCGGCCGCGAGCAAATGCTCCAGCGCGGCGCGCAAGTCCGGATGAGATTCATCTGCTTGTGCCCGCATTCGTTCTTCGACGAGTTTAATTTCTTCGAGTATAGGTGAGATAAAAGTTGCCGCGTTCAAATCAGTCTCCCCATGCAAAGAGCCGCGTCGCATTGGCGGTGGTAATAGCGGCGATCTCGGCAGGGCTTTTTAAATGGATTTCTGCAATTTTATCAGCAATATGCCGAACATAGGCAGGTTCGTTTCTTTTGCCGCGAAATGGCACTGGAGCGAGAAATGGCGAATCGGTTTCGATCAGTAATTTTTCAAGAGGCAGCTGTCTGATAATTTCGCGCTTTTCATCCGCGTTTTTATAGGTCACGGGACCTGTGATTCCTATATAAAAATTCAGTGCCAGCGCTTTTTGCGCGGTTTCAAGATTTCCGTTGAAGGAATGCAGCACCCCAGGTTTTTCTGCAAGCCAGCCTTGTAAACTGCTTTGCCATTCTTCCAAAATTTTCATCAAGTCAACCGAGGCTTTACCGAACCACGCATCATTTTCTTCGCGCATGTGAATGATGACGGGTTTGTTGATCTCTTTTGCAAATTGAAGCTGCTGTTCTAAGACCTTGCGTTGGACAGCGCGTTTTTCTTTTTCCTTCACCCAATAATAATCAATGCCGATCTCACCAATCGCCGCGACCTTTGGATGACCCGCAATCTCCTTTAGTTCATCAAAAGTCTGCTCTGAGAATTCCTCCAGATCAGTTGGATGGAACCCGATCGCCGCATACACGCTGGGATTTGACTCTGCCAACCGCAGCGCTTCTTTGCTAGACTTGTGGTTGAGTCCTGGTACGAGCATCCGAATCAACCCTGAATCATTCGCGCGTGCGATCACATCCGCACGGTCAATATCGAATTTATGGTAGTCGAGGTGGCAGTGGGTATCTGTTAACATGTTCGGAAGTTAAAATGTTGGCAGGTTGGAATGTTTAAACATCCCAACCTGCCAACGCGTGAACGATTATTTTATTCCCGCGACCTTCAGTCCATCCTGCAAAATCGCTTGCACTTTATCACCGTGGCGGGTCTCGCAGTACACACGCAGAATGGGTTCTGTGCCGGAAAAGCGGATCAGCATCCAGCCGCCATCTTCCATTTTGAATTGGAAACCATCCACAGTGACAAGCTCGGTCACTGTCACTCCGCCGAGGGTCTTGGGATTATTGTTCATGATGATCTTCTCGCGTGTGGCGCGGTCTCCGCTAAATGGACTATCCACGCGGTCGTAGAAATATTCACCGCCAACTTTGGCGAACAAATCCGTCAATAATTCTGTTGGTTTCTTGCCTGTCTTCACCATGAAGTCGAGCATGTATAAGCCAGCTAAAATCCCATCGCGTTCTGGGACATTTCCACGGAAAGCGTATCCGCCAGATTCTTCGCCGCCGATGAGCGCGTTGGTCTCGGTCATTTTCGGCGCGACGAATTTGAATCCCACGCCGGTTTCGTGAACGGGAACTCCATACAACTCGCCGAGTTTATTAAGCATGTTGGTTGTGGACAATGTTTTCACAATGTCACCGCGGTCGCCGCGCACTTCGAGCATGTAATAAGCGAGCAAACCAAACACACGCAACTGATTGATGAATTTTCCATTCTCGTCTCCAATACCACAGCGATCTGCGTCACCGTCAGTGATGAGAAGCACATCGGCTTTGTTGTCGACTGTTGCTTGTAAACCGACATCAATATTCGGCTGGATCGGTTCGGGACGTTTCATCTCAGGGAAGGATGGATTGCGCTGATTATGAATTTCGATAACACGAGTTTTTCCGCCCGCCAGTAATCGTGGGAACCAGCCTGCACCGTTGCCCCACATGGTATCCACCATCACGATCAAGCCGGCATCTTTGATGGGTTGCAGGTCTATCAAACCATCACGGGTTAAATGTTCAATGTAGGGAGTCGCCGCGTCAAACTTGATGATCTCGCCAGCGGATTCTGCTTCGTTGTATGATTTCCGTTTTACATCTTTCATATCATCAGGAATGGACGACTCGATTTGGATCAAGCCTTGAGGGTCGATCGCGCCGCCTGTCTCATTGCGGACTTTGAAGCCGTTGTCGGTGGGGGGGTTATGACTTGCAGTGACATTCACTGCGCCAGCGGCTTTCTTGTCTACAACGGCATACGCGATGACGGGTGTCGGCGTGGCTTCCTGAGTTAAATAAACTTTCAAGCCGTTGGCCGCCAATACTTCCGCAACTGCCGCTGCGAAGTGTTCACTGCTAAAACGCTTGTCGTGGCCGACAATGATCCATTGTCCCTTTTTTCCTTGCGCCAACATGTAGGACGCGAATCCCTGTGCACAGCGGCGGACATTGTCAAAGGTGTAATCCTCCGCGATAACTCCGCGCCAGCCGTCGGTGCCGAACTTAATTTTATGTGTCATTGATTATTTCTCCAGATCAAATATAGTTTGTAGATTATAAATTAAATAAATATTATGGTGTTGCGGTCGGCGCAATTACCGAAGGCGTCGCTTCTGGCGTGGGACTGGACGTTGGAATAGGAGCGGGCGTCGGCGTGGAAGTGACCGTCGCGACGATATCCTTTTCGCTATTCGGCAGTCCCATCATCAATAATTGCCAGGCGATATCCACATCATCCACAGCAATGACCGGGAAGGCAGGCAGGTTATTCAAAGCAAAATCAAGCCGCATGATAATTAGATTCAATGCCTCTACTTGATAGGTGGGAGCGTCCACGATTAACTTTTCCAGAATATCACGCGTGGTTTGCACATCATCGTGTGCCAGTCCGAAATTGCTCTGCGATAAAAATAAACGCGCACGCGCGATCGTTTCAATGGCGCGCGTCAGTATGATCTCGCGTTTCAGCGCAGTCATCACGCTGTTATTTTGATTCGAAATTTCCTGTTCAAGTGTCGCTTGCATTTCTTCCAGCTTCGCAATGCTGGCGGTGTGTGCTTCGATCGTCGTTTCAATCACGCTCACGCGCGAATTCATTTCCGTCAATTGTGTTTGTAGAATAGCGATCTCGTTTTCAAGTTGATTTATTTGAGCAGTGTTGCGTTGTAAAGGCATAATAAAATTATCATTGATGAACGGCATTCCAAAATATATGACTGCGCCAATTCCAGCGATGACCAAAACCGTGGCGATCAATCTAAACAAAGCTCTAATGAAATTGAGAAATGCCTGTCCCAGCCGTGACCAGAATGATGGTTTCTCTTCAACCGGAGACTGTGGCGCAGATTGTCCCTTCCCGATCTGGGCAGGCAGCGCTTCTTCGTTAACCGTGATGATGGCCTGGCTTTCTGAGGATCTTTCCTGCGCCGCGGCAAAGGACTGCATCCGCGCGAGCAGATTTTTTCCCACTCCATGGACGAGCAACAGATCGTCCACTGTATCAAATGGACGCGCGGATATGATATTCTCGGCAAGTGTGTTTGAGATGCCCGAAATATTTATCAAGGTTTCGTGGTCTGCGGTATTAAGAAAGTAAAGGAAGTCGCTCATGGTTCACCTATTTCTGATTGAATATATCTATTTTATCACTCCGTCAAATTTGTTTGCTATAATTCATCTTATGATTTATCTTGATTACGCCGCCACCACTCCAGTTGACTCGCGCGTCTTTGATGCGATGCTCCCATATTTCCGCGAATCTTTCGGAAACCCATCCTCCATCCACCGCTTTGGACAAAAAGCCGAAGCCGCGGTGGATGCTGCGCGCGAGAAAGTCGCTGCTGTTCTACATTGCAAACCAGGCGAGATCATCTTCACATCCTGCGGCTCCGAGTCTGATAATCTCGCCCTTCGCGGCGCTGCCATTGCAAAACGAAATGTCACAGGCAAAAAATGGATACTTACATCCAAAACCGAACACCACGCGGTCAGTAAGACCGCACAGCAGCTTGAAAAGGAATATGGTTTCCTACTTGAATGGCTGGACGTTGATGAGTACGGAGCAATCAGGCCGATTTCCTTGAACAAAGCTGTTTGCACTGATACGGTGCTTGCCTCTGTGATGTTCGCAAATAATGAGATCGGAACCATCAATCCAATTCCTGAATTGGCTGCGATTGCCCGTGCAAACAATATACTCTTTCACACGGATGCAGTTCAAGCCGCAGCATATCTGGATGTAAATGTTGAAAAACTCGGCGTGGATCTGATGTCACTCGGCGGGCATAAATTCTACGGGCCAAAAGGCGTGGGCGCGCTATACGTTCGCAATGGAACTGAACTTATCCCGCAGATGACAGGTGGCGGACAGGAGTCTAGTCTGCGCGCAGGGACGCAGAATGTGCCGTACATCGTCGGCTTTGCCGTGGCGTTACAGCTTGCGATGGAAGAAAGAGATGCGCGCATCGCACATGTCCAACCATTGCGTGACCATATTATCGGAGAAGTCCTTGAAACAATTTCTGATTCCAAATTGACGGGTCATCCTGAATCCCGCCTTCCCAATCATGCTTCATTTGTTTTCAAAGATGTTGATGGAAACCTTTTACTGCAACTACTTGATTCAGCGGGTTTTGCCTGCTCTTCGGGTTCGGCCTGTAAAACAGGAAACCCTGAGCCAAGCGAAGTAATAACTTCTTTGGGTACCCCCCGCAATTGGGCCTTGGGGTCCTTGCGCATCACACTTGGCGTTGATTCATCACCCGCGCACGTGGACGAATTTTTGAAGACTCTGCCAATATTAGTTGAAAAAGCAAGAGGATTACACCAGAGATAATTGGACTTTTTTCTACTAAATTTGCGGATGTATTAAATCCATCTTGAGAATTATCTTTTTCACTCTTGACGGATTCTATTTGACGGGAGTATAAACTTACCAAATGTTCCGTAAAGCTCCTGCTTTAGCAGTGGAGATGTAAGGAACGATTTTGCTTGTAGTATACTAAACATAGAAGCTCTCGGACTAGAGAGCCTGGGCTTTGCCCTAGAAGCCCCTCCTTTAGGCGTGGGGAGTAGTCACTGGTTCTTATGATAATTATTCAATCTCAACCAAAAAAGGAGGTGATGGCCGTGGATGCGGATGACCATTTATGTCGTTCGTTTATATTCCGTTTTAACTTCTCCGAAATGCGATTATCCCAGGTGCAAGTCAACTGTATTCCCACGCGCGTCACTTTCCTTTCTTCGCGGTATGATTAAGTAGACTGTTGTTTTTCCCTGAGTCCATCGCCACCTTCGGAGAATATCCCGAGGTGGTTTTTGTTTTACGCAAAGGAGTACCTATGGCTTTCATTAGCGAACTCATTGGACGCCCGGTCACTGACTATGACGGCAAAAAAATTGGCGTGCTAAAGGATTTGATCGCGCGCACTTATAGTGAATTCTCCCATCCCGTTGTGGACGCGATCATTGTACATGGCATGGATGGCGATATTACCCTGCCTTACTCCGATCTTGCCGCGTTGCTCTCCGCCGCCATCCCGTTGAAGCGTCCCTCAGTGGATATCCCAAATTACGAATCGCGCGAGAGCGATATTCGTCTTGTTGAAGATGTCCTTGATCAACAGATCATTGATACCGATGACGCACGCGTGGTGCGAGTCAATGATATTGAATTAGTGCGGGTTAATGGCAACGTCGTTGTCAGCAACGTGGATATTGGAATGCTGGGAATCATGCGTCGTATCGGATTGGAAAAACTGGGACGTTGGGCCGCCCAGCGTTTCAAAGCGGACCTGTCAGAGGGCACTATTTCCTGGGAGTTTGTCGAACCTTTGACACACGACCAGTCCATGCGTCTGAAAGTCCCCGCAGAAAAACTCGCCGAATTGCATCCCTCCGATATCGCCGAAATTATTTCCAATCTTAGCCGCGCTGAACATGGAGAGATACTTCATAAACTGGATATCAAGCGACTTGCCGAAACTCTCGAAGAAGTTGAACCAGATTTTCAAGCCAGTATCATCGAACACTTCTCTGATGAGATAATGGCAGACGTTCTCGAAGAAATGTCACCAGATGAAGCTACTGACTTACTCGCCGAACTGCCGGATGGTCGCCGCCAGGATTTGCTCAAACTCATGGAATCTGAAGATGCCGATGAGGTGCGCGAATTATTGCGCTATGCTGAAGATACAGCCGGCGGTTTGATGACGACTGAATATGTCTCGGTCCTGCCAAACATGACCGCGTCTCAAACTATTGAACATCTGCGCAAAGTGGGTGAAGAAGCCGAGTTGGTTTATTACGTTTACGTCACCGATGAAGAAGAGCATTTAATTGGAGTCTTCTCGCTCAGTGATTTGATCCTTGCCCAGCCTGAAACACCGATCACAGAATTTATGCACAAACGTGTAGTCAGTGTTGAACTGGATACAGAGCAGAATGAGATCGCGCAAATGGTGGCCAAATATAATTTGATCGCCGTTCCCGTTGTGGATGTTGACAATAAGTTGCATGGCATTGTCACCTCCGATGACGCGCTCGATAAAATTTTACCCACGGCTTGGAAGAAGCGCCTGCCGCATTTCTTTGGAGCGCTCGAATGAAAAAAATATTTATCTCTTTACGCGAAAAGTGGATCGCTAATCGTTGGGTTCGGCGCGCTGTCTTGATCCTCTCAGTATTTGGTCCCGCTACCATCGCCGCTATGGCAGATAATGACGCCGGCGGAGTTGCTACCTATTCCATAGCCGGTGCGACACTTGGCTATCCTATCCTGTTTCCGTTGTTTATCATCACCATTCTGCTGGCGGTCACGCAGGAAATGGGTATGCGCCTGACGTTGGTTACCCGCCGCGGTCTGGCAGACTTGATCCGCGAGAAATATGGAATCAAAGTCTCGTTGTTTATTTTTATGGGATTAATGATCGCCAACCTGGGCACCATCACTACTGAAGTTTCCGCCATTCGGACGGTCAGCGGAATGTTGAATATTCCAGTTCTGCCTTTTGTGATCGGGATGCTGTTGATTGCGTTTATATTTATCACAAAAGGAAATTACAAATTAACGCAGAGTATTATGTTGATCGTCTCCTTGTTTTATGTGACCTATATATTTTCAGCGGTCAAAGCCAATCCCAATTGGGGATTGGCGCTAGGCAATTTGATATATCCACATGGCGTTTCTTGGACGTCCAAATATCTTGTCAGCTATCTGGTGATCGGGATGGGCGTGCTGGGAACTACCATCACTCCTTGGGGACAGTTCTTTATCAGCAGCTTTGCCTTCGATAAAAAAATGGAAAAAGACACACTTAAATATTCCCAATTTGAAACTTATTGGGGTGCATTCCTGACAGATTTTTTCTCGTTCTTCATGATCGTCGCGACAGCGGCTGCGCTAAATTCGCATGGTTATGGTGTCGGCGGGATTCAGCTCCAGTCTGGTGAACAGGCCGCTCTGGCGATCCGACCGTTTGCTGGTGAGCTTGCCAGTGAACTATTTGCGGTTGGGTTGCTCGCCGCGGCTTTTATGGGACTTATCATCGTGCCCCTTTCAACCGCATATGCCTTCTCGGAATTTTTCGGCCTGTCTGGAAGTCTGGATACAGATTTCCAAAAGAGCAAAACTTTTTATATTCTCTTTATTATTCAATTGGTTTTAGCAGCATTAATTACAACCATCCCCGGCATTTCGCTCTTTCATTTTGCTATCGCCACGCAGACGTTGAATGCCATGATCCTACCGCTGGTTTTCTTTTATCTTATCAAGTTGACCAGCAGCAAAAAATTGATGGGATCACATGTCAATAATGGTTTTCAGAAAAACTTTACCACAGCTGCTTCCGTCTTCATTGTGATCGCTTCCGCTTTTACGGTTGCGGCCGTAATATTTAAATGGTAGCTTTTCAAATAAAACAACCTGCTTGCAGGTTGTTTTATTTGCGTCTATACTCGGCATACTGGAGTATTCATGTCTGAAATTGATCTTATCCCTTTGAAAAAAGAACTTCCAAAATTTATCCCACTCGGTCGTTCCGGTTTATTGCCCGCGTTGCATGCCGCGCAAAAGTTATATGGTTGGCTTCCACAGGAGGTGGCCGCTGAAATCGCAAAGTCTTTGCGCGTGCCGCTTGCGGATGTGCATGGCGTTATAGAATTTTATTCGCTCTTTTATAACGAACCAGTCGGCAGGAGTTTTATTCGTGTTTGCACCGATCAAGCCTGTGCGCTCAAGGGTGCAGATCGGCTCCTCGGCAATCTTTGCAAGCATTATGATGTGGAACCAGGTCAGACGACCGAGGACTTATCTCTAACCATTGAACGGAGTCCTTGCCTTGGGCTTTGCGAGCAAGCCCCAGCCGCGCTTGTGGACGATGACGCACAAACAAACATCGCTCCCAATTTTCAATCCTATGATCTCGGTATCCCACGATCGATTGTTTATGGCTCCATCCATGAGTTGACTGCCAACTGTGGGAATGGCACGACAACTTTGGCAAAGTATGGTGAATACCTCGCGTATCAAAAAGCATTAAAGATGAAATCCGAAGATGTGATCACTGAAATCAAATCCAGCGGATTAGTCGGTCGGGGCGGCGCTGCGTTCCCAACGGGAATCAAATGGGAAGGTGCTGCGAAAGCCGAGGGCTTGCAAAAATATATTGTGTGCAACGCAGATGAATCTGAACCTGGCACATTTAAAGACAGGATTTTATTATTGGATGACCCCCATCGCACCATCGAAGGAATTTGCATCGCCGCGCATGCCATTGGCGCGAGCAAGGGTTATATTTACATTCGCGCCGAATACCCATACGTTATTCCAGTTTTGGAAAAAGCGTTGAATGAAGCTCGTGAAGCAGGTTATCTTGGTCAGTCTTTTGATATTGAAATCCGCGTTGGGGCTGGCGCTTATATTTGCGGAGAGGAAACCGCGCTGTTCGAATCGATCGAAGGCAAGCGCGGTTTTCCACGCGTGAAGCCGCCATTTCCAACCACGAACGGCTTGTTCGACAAGCCAACCGTTATCAATAATGTTGAAACGCTTTGCAACGTGCCCCTCATTATTTCAAAAGGCGCTTTGAAATATCGCAAGATGGGCACGGAAAAATCCCCCGGGACCAAACTCTTTTGTATTTCTGGAGATGTTGTAAAACCAGGCCTATATGAAATTCCATTTGGAGCGACTTTACGCGAACTGCTAAAAATGGCGGGTGGTGTCGCGGGTAAAAAATCTCTCAAGGCGGTTTTGTTTGGCGGCGCGGCGGGAGCATTTGCCACATCTGAACATTTGAATGTCAAAATGACTTTTGAAGATCTGCGCGCGGCTGGACTGCCTTTGGGTTCTGGCGTTGTAATGGTCTTCGATGAGACACGTGATATCCGCGATGCCTTGAAACGGTTGGGAAAATTTTTCGCGCATGAATCCTGCGGTAAATGCTATCCCTGTCAAATGGGAACACAACGACAAATGGAAATTTTGGATCGCGTAGCCAGCGGAGGTGTTTTGCCTGGAGATTTTTTCCGCCTGGAAGATGTAGGCTGGACGATGACAGAATCAAGCCTATGCGGTTTGGGGCAGACTGCGGCGAGCGCGGTGCTGTCCGCGATGAAGTTATGGCCGGGGCTTTTCGGGGAAAGTCAAAAGTCAAACGTTGAAGGTCGAAAGATATCGAAAGTTTCTAAAAATTCTAAAGTGCCAAACACTGTAAAGAAATCTATTGTTAAAAAGACGACGTCAAAGGTTGTGAAAAAGAAAGTGTCAAAAGTGAAGTCGAAAGCCATAAAGAAGGTTACAAAAAAAGCGGCTAAGAAAAAATGAATCGACTTTTGACAAACGATAAGGTGAATTTATGACAGTCACATTCTTAATGGACGGCAAAGAAGTAATCGCAGATGAAAATAAAACCCTGCTTGAAATTGCACGCGAGAACGGCATTGATATTCCAACGATATGCTTCCACGAAGTGACCACAGCCAATGCGCTTTGCCGAATCTGCGTCGTCGAGGTGGAGGGGCAGAGAGTCCTCCAGCCAGCTTGTATCGTCAAAGGGGCAAGCAATATGAAGGTCCAGACGCGAAGCGAGAAAGTCGTCCGTGCACGAAGAACTATTTTGGAAATGCTGGCGTCCACAATGGATCTGTCTGAGGCGTCTGAAATCCAAATGATGATGTATGAATATGGGGCTTCATCCAGCCGGTTTCCAGATGCGGAGCGAAGAGAGTCGGAGATTAAAGATGATAACCCGATGTATGTGCGTGATTACTCGAAGTGCCTGTTGTGCTGGCGCTGTGTACAAGTTTGCGCGGAGGACGCGCAATATACTTTTGCGATCAACTTTGATGGCCGCGGATTTGAAACACAGATCGGTACCTTCTTCGATAGAACGATCCCTGAAACAAGTTGTGTGTTATGCGGACAATGCGTCGCAGTCTGTCCTACGGGCGCGTTGAAACCGAAACGTGAATTTTTATTGGAAAAGGGGATCAGTCCCCAGGAAATTTCTGTCCTAAATACCGGGCGCAAGAAGAGAAAATAGTGGCGGTGATAATGTTTGGTTTATTATCTGCGGTTACTTACGGTGCGGCAGATTTCACTGGAGGCATCGCAAGTCGGCGGGCCAGCTCCTACGCGGTTGTGATCTGGGCGGATATTTTCGCCATGCCTATCATCGCCATGGCCGCATGGTTGGTTGGAGATATTTTTCCCTCACCGCGCGGTATCTGGCTTTCTCTTGCCTGTGGAATATTTGGCGGGGTGGGTATTCTGATGCTGTATCGTTCATTTGCAGAGGGAAAGATGAGCATTGCCGCGCCAGTCTCAGCATTGATGGCGGGGATACTTCCTGTTTTAGTTGGCTTGTTCAAGCAGGGATTGCCTGGCATGTTTGTCATAACTGGCATGGCGTTAGCCTTGGCGGCGATCTGGTTTATTGCGCGTGAAGCAGAAAGCATAGTAGAGTTTAATTGGAAGAATATCCGCCTGCCATTATTTGCAGGTGTTTTGTTTGGTATGTTTTTCGTGCTAATGCATGAAATAGGAACCGAATCGATACTATGGCCTATCTTTATTTTGCGCATCTCAGCGACCGTAATTCTTGTTTTGATCGCATCTATTCTTCGTCAGCCGATGAAACCACCATTTCGACAATGGTATTTTCTGGTCTTGATCAGTATATTTGACATCACTGGAAATATCTTCTTCATCCTTGCGAATCGCGCAGGACGTTTGGATGTTGCAGCAGTTCTGGCTTCCCTCTATCCCGGCGCGACCGTCCTGTTGGCGTGGATATTCTTAAAGGAACATATCTCGCGCTCGCAATGGTTCGGCATTTTGCTGGCAATGGTTGCGATTGTGTTAATTGCGTTATAACATTTATTGTTTGGAGGTACGAATGATCAAACCCGACCGAATCGTCACAACAACTTGTCCCTACTGCGGTGTGGGATGCAATTTGCAGTTACACGTTAAGGATGAACATATCTTCAAAGTCACATCGCCATTTGACTCACCTGTTAATCATGGCAACTTATGCGTGAAGGGACGTTTTGGTTACGATTATGTTTATCATCCCAAGCGAGTCACCACACCGATGATCCGCAAGACCTTACAGAAAGCGGGGGAGCGTACCCAGGCCTTTGATTTATCTGAATGGCGTGAAACAACCTGGGATGAAACGCTGAATTATGTTGCCGATCGGTTAGTGGAAATCTATAAGCGTGACGGCTCGGATGCGATGGCGGTCTATGCCTGCGCCAAAGCAACAAATGAAGATAATTATCTATTACAGAAAATGTACCGCGCAATTTTCCGAACGAATAATGTGGATCACTGCACGCGCTTATGTCACGCGGGTTCAGTGGTTGCGCTGCAGCAAGCCACTGGTTCTTCCGCGATGAGCAATACCGCCTCGCAAGTGATCCAAAATGATGTATTCATTGTGACGGGTTCAAATACCAGTGAAAATCATCCCATCATTGCGCTGCAAATGAAGGAAGCCGTGCGGCAACATGGCGCGAAGATGATCATCATTGATCCGCGCAGAATCGAACTCGTTGAGTTTGCCGAGATGTGGCTGCCGCTTAAGCCCGGCACGAATGTGCCTGTCTTCTCTGCCATGGCGCATGTCATCGTCAAAGAGGATTTGGTTAATAGTGAGTTTATTCAAAACCGCACAGAGGGTTTTAACGATTTTATTGAATCGCTGGATAAATTTACGCCTGAATATGCAGAGGAAATTTCGGGTGTACCTGCCGAGGATATTCGCAAAGCCGCGCGCATGTATGCCACAGCAAACAAAGCGGCCATTTATTGGGGTATGGGTATCTCGCAGCTTTCACATGGTACGGCCAGCGCGCTTGCGTTGATCAACCTTGCTTTCCTCACCGGTCACATTGGGCGCGAAGGCACGGGGCTAAATCCACTGCGCGGACAAAACAATGTGCAAGGCGCGAGCGACATGGGTTGTATGCCGTTCCATTATCCCGGCTACATGCGTGTGGATAATCCTGACAACCGCGCAAAATGGGAGAAGGCCTGGAACATCAAAGCCGGTGGACTGAGTCTAAAACTTGGATTAACTACCACCGAAATTTTGAGTCACGCCCACGAAGGCGGCGTCCGCGCGCTGTATATCATGGGCGAGAACCCGATGATGTCTGAACCGAATTTGAATGAAACACGCAAACATATGCAACAGCTTGAGTTCCTTGTCGCGCAGGATATTTTCATGAATGAAAGCGGAGCCTTCGCGGATGTGTTCCTGCCTGCGACGCCCTTCGCCGAAAAAGATGGAACTTTCTCCAACACAGATCGCCGCGTGCAAAGAGTTCGCGCCGCTCATGCCCCGCGTGGACAGGCGCGAGTCGATTGGCAGATCATCTGTGACTTAGCCCAGCGTTTGGAATCTAAACTGGAAGTTGATTCTGCTTACTGGAAATATTCAAACCCCGAAGAAATTCTGCGCGAGATGGGCAATGTCAATTCTGATTATGCGGGCATCACTTATGAGCGCATTGATAAAGTCGGCTTGATCTATCCTGTGCCTGATATGACTCACCCCGGCACTCCGACTCTCTTCAAAGAATCCTTTCCGCGTGGACGGGGAAAATTCCATCCATTGGATTATATTCCTGCGAAAGAAGCACCGAGCGACGAATATCCATTTATCTTAACCACTGGTCGAGTTCTTGAACATTGGCATGGCGGCTCAATGACCCGTAATTCTGTGCTGAATGAAGCCTACCCAGAAGCGCGCGTGGAGATGAATCCCGCAGATGCTGAGATCCATGGAATTCGAAACGGCGACCCTGTCAAAGTAAAGTCAAGACGCGGAGAGGTTATTTTGCGGGCAACGGTCACAGAGAAAACATCCGTGGGCGTAGTCTTTATCCCCTTCCACTTTGCCGAAGCCGCCGCGAATTTGCTGACAAATGATGTATTGGATCCACAGGCGAAGATCCCAGAATTCAAGGCCTGCGCGGTGCAGGTCTTCCCTGTGAGGAAAAAGAACTTGCCGAACCCTGACGCGATTTTGCAACGAGGAAGATACTAAAAAAAAGAGGGACTGTCCCAAAACTTTGAGACAGTCCCTCTTTTATATTCTAAATCGCATCCCTTATAACGGGACAGGTCATGCAGTGACCGCCGCCGCGGCCTTTGCCAAGTTCAAAGCCGGGGATGGTGATAACTTCCACGCCTGAGGCGCGCATTTTTGCGATGGTGTGCGTGTTGCGTTCATAGGCGATTACCACGCCCGGTTCAATGGCGACCGTGTTATTGGCATCATCCCATTGTTCGCGTTCGCTTTGGTATTGATCCCCGCCCGTTTCAACCACCTTTAACTTTTTGACTTTGAGCGCATCGGCAACTGCGGAGAGAAAACTCTTCTCGCGTGTGACATGGAAGTCACCGGGTTTCTTGCCGGGACGCAAGCTGATGGCGCGGATCTGATTTACGACTTTGGGGAATAATGTAACCTTGTCGTGGTCGAGCATGGTGAATACGGTGTCGAGGTGCATGTGAGCGCGGTCTTTAGTCATCACGCAAGTGATAACTCGCTCGGCACTTCCGTTTGTGAAAAGTGAATCCGCGATCTGTTCGATCATACTGCCTTGTGTGCGTTCTGACATACCGATCAACACAGTCCCTTTGCCGATTGGGAGCACGTCACCGCCTTCCAGCGCGGAGCGTCCAAAGTTTTGCATGTTGAACTCGCCATCAGTTTCGTTGGGATACCAGAAGTGAAAGCCTGCATCCTTGAACATCGGATGATATTTATAAATGGCATACATGTTCAGCGACTCGCGTCTACGTGCAGGCCAGTACATAGGGTTTGCTGAAACGCCATCAAAGATCCAGCAGGACGAGTCACGAGTGAAAAGTGTGTTTGGCAAAGGCGGCAGGAGGAATGTATTCATATCATCGAGTGCCGAGGCGTGAAGTGATATGCTGGCGAATTTCTTCCAGTTGAGGTCAGCTTCGCCGGCTGTCAGGCCGCCGATCAAATATTTCGAAAGCGAATCGGGATTGAGGCCAAGCATGAAGCGGCGCACTTCATCCACTAATGACCAGCCGACAGTGTACTCAGTCGCAACTTGATTGATAATCAAACGCCGCGCTTCGTCGCTGGCTTGCAAAGTTTCAGATAGAAGATTCTGAACATAGAGAACTTCGACGCCGCGCTCGCGCATGACTTGTGTGAATTGATCGTGCTCCCATTGGGCGCGCTCGACCCACAGGACATCATCGAAAAGCAGTTCGTCATGATTTGAAGGAGTGAGTCGCTGTAGACTCAACTCCGGGCGATGAACGATCACTTTGCGAAGTTTTCCGACCTCAGAATGCACGCCGAACTTTGTCATAGTTATCTCCTGTACGAAAATTCCTTATGGTTAATTTTCCAACATGTGACGCGCTTCTTCGTGCATCCATTTGCGACCATCACGCGCCAACATGGTGTTTGCTTCAGCAGGCCCCCACGTGCCGGGTTTGTAAAAAGATAACGGCGGAGCTTGATCGGCTTCCCATGCCTGCAAGATAGGGTCGATCAAACTCCAGGCCGTCTCCACTTCGTCTGCGCGGGTGAAAAGTGACGCGTCGCCTTGCAGTGCGTCCAGCAGAAGACGTTCATAGGATTCTGGGATCGCAGATTGCCCAAAGGCTTCAGCGTAATCGAATTCCATGTTTACCGAGCGTGTATCTGAAACGGTATCTGGAGCCTTGGCTTCAAAACGCAGCTGAATGCCTTCATCAGGTTGAAGATAGAGCACGAGCATATTGGAAGCTGTCTTGTGACCGGGCGCCATGGGGAACATCGCCAATGGAGGTTCTTTGAAGCTGATGATGATCTGTGAATGTTTCTCTGCTAAATTTTTTCCTGATCGCAAATAGAACGGCACTCCCTGCCAGCGCCAGTTGTTGACGTGAAGACGCAATGCCGCGTATGTGGGAGTAATCGAATTGGGCTTGACCTCGGCTTCGTTAAGATAGCCTTTATATTGCGCGCGTACGGTATGTTCCGCTACGGCTGAGCCCGTGATCGGCTGGACGGCGCTTAATACTTTTACTTTCTCATTTCGCAGCGCACTGGCTTTGAAGGATGAGGGCGGTTCCATGGCAAACAGCATTAACAATTGCAATAAATGATTTTGGAACATGTCGCGCAACACGCCGACACTGTCGTAATATCCCGCGCGATGTTCCAGACCCACTTTTTCAGCTACGGTAATTTGGACATGGTCGATGTAGTTGCGATTCCAAAGCGGCTCAAAGATCGTATTGGCGAAGCGTGTGAATAAAATATTCTGCACAGTCTCTTTGCCGAGGTAATGGTCGATGCGATAGATCTGGTCTTCGTTCAAACCTTTGTGCACCTGCAGGTTGAGCTTTTGCGCCGAAGCCAGATCAGTGCCAAAGGGTTTTTCCAATACCACGCGCCGCCAACCATCGTTTTCGTGAATTTGACCTGTTGCCCCAAGCTGTTCAATGATATTCGGGAACAAGGTCGGTGGGATGGCCATGTAATATAAGCGGTTGGCTGTGCCTGCTTCCAGTTCGGAGAGACGGTTTGCAAGATTTTGAAAATCTGTTGTCTGGTCGTAACGTCCTTGCTGATAAAAAAGATGAGGCGCGAAAGTTGCCCATTCCTCATCTGAAAATTTGAAGCTCGCGAATTGTTTCGCTCCATCCAACAAATGATTTCTGAACTGCTCATCTGTAAACGCTGTCGCCCCAAAACCTATGATGGAGAATATTTTTGGCAAACGGCTTTTGCGCGATAAATTAAACAGGGACGGAATTAACTTACGCTGGGTGAGGTCACCTGACGCGCCGAAGATAATAATTGAAGTTGTAAGATCATTGTTCATTCAAGCCTGCGCTTAGTCTGCCTTCTTGATGGCGTGTCCGCCAAATTGATTGCGTAATGCGGCGAGCATGCGAGCTGAAAAATTTTCATCATCGCGGCTGGCGAAGCGCATTTGTAAAGCAAGTGTGATGATCGGCGCAGGTACATCGAGATCAATAGATTCAAAAACTGTCCAACGGCCTTCGCCAGAATCAGCGACCCACGGTTTGATATCCTCAAGTTTTGCATCTTCCTTCAACGCGTTGGCGGCCAGGTCTAACAACCACGAGCGCACCACACTGCCATGCTGCCAAATTTCCGAGATCTGCGCGAGATCGAGTCCAAACTCTTGCTTGGCTTTCAAAATACTAAAGCCTTCTGCAAAGGCTTGCATCATGCCGTATTCAATTCCATTGTGGATCATTTTTGTGAAATGCCCAGCGCCATGCGGACCGACTCGTCCCCAGCCTTTATCTGCCGCAGGGGGCCAGCGTCTCAAAAATGGGACGCAACTTCTCCACCGCCTCAACCTGTCCGCCGATCATCAGGCTGTAGCCTTCGCTGAGTCCCCAGATGCCGCCGCTGGTGCCGCAGTCTACGAAGTCGATTCCTTTGGCTTCAAGCTGCGCCGCGTGACGGACAGAGTCTTTGTAATTGGAGTTGCCGCCATCAATGACCGTGTCTCCTTTTTGTAGTAACCCTTCCAGTTTATTGATCGTGTCGTCGGTGGTCAGACCCGATGGCACCATGACCCATACGATCCGAGGTGCGTTCAATTTACTAACCGCATTTTCCAGCGAGCTTGCGCCTTCCGCGCCAAGCTTGATCGCTTCTTGTATCGTCTCTTGGCTGCGCGCAAAACCAACTACGCGATGACCACCGCGTACCAACCGCGTTGCCATGTTTAATCCCATTTTTCCTAAACCGATGATTGCGAGTTCCATAGTTCTCCTATAATTTTGAATGATTTTTATAGCTTACCCGCTGCTGCTTCATCCATCAACCAGAGAAGCTCTCCATCTGTTGGCTGAATCCGCTGGGCAGGCAGTAAATTCATATTAGATACGTCGCTCAACACCTCGGTTAAAGTTACGGCTTTGGTCGCGCCAGTTACAAGGAATATTATTCTACGTGCGCTGTTGAATACCAACGGGGTCAGGGTAACACGTTTGGCGGGGCGGTTTTGGTATTGCGCGGTGATTGCAATGACAGGCTTGCTTGCGTTCACAGGTGAGCCTGGGAATAGTGAAGCTGTGTGTCCGTCGTCGCCCATGCCAAGTAATACCAAGTCAAAGCGCGGCCAGTCAAGCGGAGGTGCTGAAAAAACCTTCAGCGTTCGCGCATAATCCAGTGCGGCCGAGGCTGGTTCAAAATCCGATTGAATGCGGTGTACGTTATCCGCTGGAAGATTTACAAGATCAAGTAATACCAGCCTGGCTTGATAATAACTATTGTCCGGATCATCAATGGGTACGCAACGTTCATCGCCCCAGAAGACATGAACCTTTGACCAATCTATTTGGTCGCGAAAAGGAGTGCTTGCCAGCAATTGATACAGCTGATTTGGCGTACTGCCGCCTGACAGCACAACCAGAAATCGTCCACGTTGCGCGATGGCTTGCGATGATGATTCGATGAACATCTTTGCTGCGGCATGACTCAATCCGTCCGGGTCTTTGAATATTTTTATATCAGGCTTCATACAAAAAGTTTAACACATCCTTGTGGCAATGTTCAAACTCATAGATTTCTTTTACAATTCGAGCCATGACCAAAACTTATTTAGTTCCGCTGACACAAATCCGACGTGAGTTGGCTGTAATGAACTCGAAATTTATTTCCACGCTCGCGCCCGTCTTTAGCATTGACGAAGCGCGCGCCTTCATGACCCGCATCAGAAAAGAATTTGCGGATGCGTCGCATAATGTGCCTGTCTATATTATCGGCGGAGGTAATACGGTAACCGAATATTTTTCGGATGATGGTGAGCCGAGCGGGACTTCGGGTAAGCCTGCTTTGGCGGTCCTGCGCGGCAGTGGGCTTGGCGATGCGGCGCTGGTTATCACGCGTTACTTTGGCGGGACTTTACTTGGCACGGGTGGGTTGGTCAAAGCGTACACCGAGTCTGCGCAATTGGTGGTCAATGCGGTGGGGCGCGGGCTGCGGGTTCCAGTACACATCGCGATGATCGCGTTGCCTTACAATTTATTGGAACGATTGCGGCTTATAGTAACTCGTCAACGCGGAGAAGTTTTGGGAGAGGATTTTGGCGCGGATGTCACGATGACAATCCGCCTGCCTGTGGAAGTATTTGAGATATTTCAAAATGATTTAAGAGAACTCTCTGCGGGGAAAATACAGGCGGAGGTAATAGAGTCAAAAGAAATGGTCATACCCAATTAGAACCAGGATATTCAAGGTTTCGAAGTTTGGCGTATTAATTAACGTGAATAATGTTTAAGCAACGAGTAAAGGCAATCCAGAAGGAATAATGCCCAAGGAAGGTTTCTTGGGCTGGTGACAATAGGCGATCAAGCCAGCAATAATGTTGATGAAGGCATTGATCGGACTGCGATGACGAGTATGCTCAATTTGAGAAATGTTCTTGAGCTGATCCATGACACTCTCAATAATGGCTCGTTTGCGTAGAAGTATTTTGTCAATCATTGGCATTAGTCGGTTCTTCATGTTCTTCTTAATGCGTGTGATGAGTTGGACATTGAAAGTTTCCAATAATTGCTCGAATAAAGATTGAGAGATATAGCCACGATCTGGGATCAGCTTGCCAAATAAATGTTTGCACAAAGCAGGAACAGGTTTGCGGTCATCCACATTTCCAGGTGTGATCTGACAAGCTAGAATTTCGCCGCGATCATTGATTACCAAGTGAACTTTCAAGCCGTAAAACCAGCCCATCGAGCCTTTTCCGCGTTCGGCAATACCTTCAAACACTTTGTGATTGTGGATACGGTGGTTATCACAGACCTCAAGAGCGGTTGAGTCAACAAATGAAATGCCACTACAGTTTCTATACAAACTCTTCAGGTAAGCACTCAACGGTCCAAAGGCTGAAGGCATCAAGATCACAAAGCGCTCATAGCTCACTAAATTTGGAAACTCACCTCTCAAATGCTGGCAGACAAATTCTGTGTAATACGCCTTGAAGTTCCTGTATCGAGATTGGTGAAAGTAAATGATGAGCGTCACACTTGCACCTGCTGCAAGTGCAGGTGTGATTTCACTGGTGCTTAGCTGCCTTGCTCGAGGGCGTTTTTTACTTCCATCAGCAATCAGTTTCTTTTCCCAAACGGGCAGGAAGATTTGGCAAAAATTATCTACACTCACGAATAATTCTAGTAAACTCATGGCGCGGGGTTCCTTTCGGGTTCATTTTTTGGTTCGCACCTAAAGTTTACCCAAAAAGCGAACCCCCTGCCTTATCCATTATTTACGTTAAGTAGGAATAACGAACAGAAATGAATAACAAAAGACCAAAAACAACTTTTCAGCCTCTTAAGATCCTTGGCGACTACGGGGCACACATTCGCGCCTTTAAACCGAACGCGCGAATGTATCTTTTAAGCGTGATCATCACCGGCTGCGTGATGGGCGTATTTCGATTGCTGTTCAATTTTTTCGTGCTCAGTCTCGGCTACAACGAAGCTCTGCTCGGCAATCTGATCACCACCAGCAGCTTCGTCGCATTACTGGCCGCCCTGCCGATGGGCTATCTGGCAGACATGATCGGGCGCAAAGGTTCGTTGATCATATCCGGCGCATTATTAAGTTTCTCCATTCTAGCCATGGCCATCTGGCGCACCGAGAATATGTTCTATTCGATGAACGTTGTCTCAGGCATTGCGCAGAGCCTGGCGGGCGTCACAATGTCGCCGTTTCTAATGGAGAACAGCGACGAAAAAGAACGCACGTATCTTTTTAGCTTCGGGCAGGGTCTGCAAATGACCATGGCCTCCGTCGGCAACTGGATCGGCGGCTACCTGCCCACTTGGATGGGCAATGCCCAACATGTAACAGCCACCAGCAGCATGGCATACGGCAACTCTATTTTCATCATCGGCATTGGAGCTGCAATCGCGATCGTTCCGCTGCTATCTCTCAAGTCGCCCAAACTGGAGCGGAGTCAACGTGCAGTGTTCGCGCCCTTCCATTACGCGGCAAAACATCCACTGCTCTTGACCAAGTTGATTCTGCCCATGCTGCTCACCTCGCTCGGCGCGGGATTGATCATGCCGTTCATGAATGTTTTCTTTCGCGTTGTCCATCATCAATCAGATACGGTCATCGGCACTTTGTTCGCATGGGGTTCGCTGGCAATGGGACTCGGCCTGTTGATAGCGCCGCCGCTTGCAGAACGCACTGGCAAGATCCAACTGGTGGTCATCACACAAGCGCTCTCGATTCCATTCTTAATACTGCTTGGCTTCTCCCCCATCGTTTGGGTCGGGGCCGCCAGCTATTACATCCGCCTGGCATTGATGAACATGAGTTCGCCGGTCTATCAAACTTTTATCATGGAACATGTTGAACCATCGTCACGGGCGACGATTGCGAGCCTCACCAGCATGGCATGGAATTTCGGCTGGGCGTTCAGTCCCACCGTCAGCGGCTGGCTGCAAGTACGCTATGGATTTGGCCCGCCATTCATCGGCACAATTATTCTTTACACGATCTCCGTGATCATGTATTGGGCATTTTTCTGGCGAGGAAACATCAGTCCGGTTCCAACTCCAACCGCAGCAGATTGATCTTCAAAAACAGAGCATCTACAAATGCTCTGTTTTTTTGTGGGAAAATTGGGAAATGGAAAAAGACATCATCATTATTGGAGGCGGCCCAAGCGGACTCTCCACCGCATTGCATTTGACGAAAATCGCCCCGCATCTGACTTCCCGAATCCTGATCCTGGAAAAGGAACATTATCCACGCCCGAAACTGTGCGCCGGCGGACTCGTCGCCGATGCAGAATTTATTTTACAGCGTCTCGGCCTGGATGTCAGCGAAGTCCCGCACGTGGATGCATCTGCGGCACATTTTGATTTCGCTGGAAAGGGGATCAAGATCAGCGTGCCAAAGAGTCATACCCTCCGCGTGATCCGCCGTAATGAGTTCGATCATTGGCTGGCGAAGAAAACCCTCGAAGCGGGAATTGAAATTCGAGAAGGCGTTACAGTAAAGAATATTATTCCTAATAAAGATGGTGTGAGCATTGAAACCGACAGGGGAGATTTCAACCCTCAGATCGTTATAGGTGCAGATGGATCAAATGGCATTACGCGCAGCTGCATTTTTCCGAATGCGCCGGTTTATACAGCGAGAGTGTTGGAAGTGATAACACCTGATTATTCTGTTGTCGCTTCGGGAAAGAATGCCTCTCGCATCAACAATGCTTACTTCGATTTCTTCCCAATTCCAAATAATATCGCGGGATATGTATGGGACTTCCCCACGCAAATTAATGGAGAAACGATGCGGTGCTGGGGAATCTATGATACGAACCTGCTCGCAGACCAGGAACGTCCGCCGCTCAAAAATCCACTAGCCGAAGAAATGGCGCGGCATGGATTCAACCTCGATGATCATGAACTCAAGGGGCATCCTATCCGCTGGTATGACCCGTCCAATCCTGTTTCAACGCCGCGGGTTTTACTGGTTGGCGATGCGGCAGGCGCAGACTCAATCTTCGGCGAAGGCATCAGCATTGCATTAGGGTATGGAGCCATTGCCGCGCATGAGATCAGCGAGTCGATTCGACGCAACGAATTTTCATTTAGCAGATACAAGAGTCGGCTCATGCGAAGCGGGCTGGGTCAAACTTTGTTCGCACGCTGGGTCATCACTCAGATCATTTATCCACTTAAGTGGCGTTGGTTCCAAATCCTGTTGTGGCGGATTTTAAAACCCATCGTTATTTTAGTCGCGTGGTTTTTTGTTTTGAATTGGGGAAAACGCATCAAGATTTAACGCGCTTGATAAAACCCGGTGTGTTGAGTTGGCGCTCCAGCAGATAAGTGAAATATCCCTGCATGAGAATTTCCGCTTCCTTCTGGATCTCAGGGCTGGGATTTGCCCGGGAGGCGTCGCGATAATTTGAGCGTTGGAAGTGGCGAAAATATTTTAGTGTCTCAATTGAAATTTTATTTAAGTTGGGCAGCCCCACCCCGCAGCGTGGGCAGATAACGCCGCCCGCGTTGAATGAGAAGAATTGATCTTCGGCAACGATCTCGCGTCCGCAGTTGGCGCATTCAAATAATTGCGGACGAAACCCCACGTAATCGAGCAGCCGCATTTCATAATATCGCACAGCCACCCACGTATCGGATTCTTTTTCGAGGCGGTCAAGCGTTTCAACGAGAAGCTTAAATGTTGAAAGATGCCCGCCATCATCGTCATAAGTAAAACGATCCAACAGTTCGATCGCATAAGAAGCATAACCGGTCTTCATCAAGTCTGCGCCGATCCCAAGAAACGCGTTGACGGTTTCAACCTGCGTAACAATCAGCAGGTCACGTCCGCGGGCGAGTTGCAAGGTTACATGAGTGAATGGCTGTAAATGTCCCGCCTTACGTGAAGTGACTTTGCGCGCGCCCTTTGCAACCGCGCGCACCTTTCCCAATTCACGCGTATAAAGGGTCAGCAACTGGTCAGCTTCGCCCCAATCTTTATGGCGGAGCACAACAGCAGAAACGCGAAACGATCGGAAATCGGACATGATGAAAACGTCTTTGTAAGTTTACAGGTTTACGCTTTTATCTGTATTTACAACAAATGCTTCGGCGTAAATGCCTCAGGCAATAAATCAGCGACAGTCATTTCTTTTTTAAGTTTTCCATCTCCATCAGCAATTAAGACGATCGTATCCAAACCAAATTCAGCCATCACCTGCCTGCATCCGCCACAGGGCGAGCCTCCGTTATTGGTCACAACCGCGATCACATCGAATTCAATTTCGCCTTCAGAGACGGCTTTGAAGATCGCAACTCGTTCCGCGCACATGGTTTGTGGATAGGCGGCATTCTCAACATTTACACCTGAATAAAAATGCCCGTTCCTGGTTCGCAATGCCGCGCCAACAGGATAGTTTGAATATGGCGCATATGCGCGTTTGCGCGCTTCGTTGGCAAGATCAATTAGGGATTGTTTTTCTTCATTCGTCAGATTCATTTTTCACCTGTTTGTTTTACTTTTTCGCTTTTCGTTCGAGTTTCCTGATCGCGCGCGCGGGCATGCCGACCACAAGCGTATCATCTGCAACGTTTTTCGTCACGACCGCGCCAGCACCTGTGCGCGCACCATTTCCAATTTTAAGAGGAGCTACCAGCATGGTATCTGAACCAATAAAGACATCCTCACCAATTTCGGTGGCGTGTTTTTTCTCGCCATCATAATTACAGGTAATCGTCCCAGCGCCGATGTTGGTGTTCGCGCCGATCTGCGCATTACCGATATATGAAAAATGCCCCATCTTCACGCCCTCGGCAAGATATGAATCTTTCACTTCGCCAAAATTACCCATGTGAACATGGTTTCCCAAATGTGCCCCTTTTCGTAAACGCGCGAACGGGCCTAAATCCACATCATCTTCGAGCCCCGCGCCCTCCATCACGGAAGAAAAAACCTTACAGCGATTTCCGATTTTCGAATCACGGATGATCGAATTCGGTCCGATCAGATTGCCCTGGCCGATCTCTGTCTTTCCATGAAGATATGTATTCGGCATGATGACCGTATCCATGCCGATCGTCACGTCAATTTCAATGTATGTAGAGGCGGGGTCAATCAGCGTAACGCCGTTCAACATATGCTGTTGGTTGATGCGTCTGCGCATGGCTGCATCACATTCTGAAAGATGCACACGTGTATTGATGCCAATGGTTTCTTCCAAATCATCCATAACCATTGCTTGAACAGACAATCCGTCTTTGGCGGCAAGCTCCACTGTATCGGTTAAATAATATTCGCCTTTTTTCGGATTCTTTGGGATGCGCTGCAACGCATCCCACAACCAGTTTGCATCAAAACAATATCCGCCTACATTCAATTCCTTCACCTGTAACTGCTCAGCCGTCGCGACATATTCCTCCACGATGGCAGACACTGTGCCGTCCGTCTTGCGGATGATGCGGCCAAATCCGCGCGGGTGTTCTGCGATCACAGTTAAAAGTGAAATCGGTCCTGAATTCTTTTTCTGTGTCTCGACAAGTTTTTGCAAAGTCTCACCGCGTAATAAAGGCATGTCACTGTAAGAAACAACAACCAGGTCGGTTTTATTTTTCAGCAAAGACTCGGCTTGCAATACCGCGTGGCCGGTACCCAGCTGCGGTTCCTGTAAAACCGTTTGCGCAGAGTCTGCCAGATATTTTGTCACCTCATCCGCGCCGTGACCGACCACCACAACCGGTTTCTCGCTGGTAGATCGTTTGATCGCTTCCAAGGCGTGCCAGAGCAGGGGCTTGCCTGCGACGGGATGCAGTACCTTCGGCAGGGATGATTGCATGCGTGTGCCTTGTCCGGCGGCAAGTAAAATTGCTGTTACTCTCATTGTGTCACCTCAATCAAAACAGGATTTGAACGGCATGTGCCGCACAAATCCTGTTTAGAAAAGAATCCCCGCGTTGGCGGGGTATGTCAGGCTGGGGCACCTGGATTCGAACCAAGATCCACAGCTCCAAAGGCTGGTGTGCTGCCATTGCACCATGCCCCAGTGCGCGCAAGATTGTATCACAATTTATTTAATTTCCATCCGGGATGAGGCCAAGTTTGCGGGCATCTTCCTGTGAGATCACATTAGCGTTGACAGGTTTTTTTCCTATTTTTTCTGCGGCTTGATCCCAGAAATCATCCGTGTCATTTCCTTTTGTTTTGTCCAGTGAGGCATTGACCAGGAGCGTTTCCATCTCCGTCGAGGATGATTCTTCAGCCATTTGGGCAGGATCCTCCCCGGGCGCGGATGCTGACTTCGAAGAAATAAGGTTCAATTCGCCGGTCACACCCATTGATTTTAAGGCTCTTTCCACCTGAGTCCGCAATGCAAGTAGGGCGCTGATAGTTTCGAGAACACGTTGATCGGCAGCAAGCCCATTGCCGGCAACCAGCAACGCGTACATGGGAGTCACAGGGATGAAAAGCAGGTCATGATCGCCGCCGTTAAATACATGGAATGAGTCGATCGAGTCCTGATGATTATGGCGTGCAACTTTCAAACTCGAAGCGTGAATGGCCATCAATGTCGAAATGAGCGAGACTTCCATACTGGCATCAAGCAGTTTGCCGGTGCGCGCCTGCACGAGACCGTGATCATTAAGCAGGAAAACCGCTTCGGCTTTGATATCCTGCCGAAAATTAGCAAGCAGGTCTGAGAGTCTGGCGTGGCGTCCTTCCACTATTTCATCTTTTACTTCTGAAGGGAAGATCGTCCGCACAAGGCCCAGACCACGCTCCACTACATCCAGAAAATCTGTCATTGGAATGGGCTTGTCAAAGATGGCCTGCGCGCCTGCGCTGAGCATTTCCTCGCGCATTTTTCGATCAGTCACCCCGGTTATGAAGATCACATTCGCTTCCGGATGGCGCGCGCGGATTTTGTGCATAAGATCCACCCCGCTCATGCCAGGCAACATGTAATCGGTGACAAGAAGATCAATTTTATAGCGCGTGGATAAGAGCAAAGCCTCTTCGCCCGAAAGGGATTCAAAGACCTTTAATTTTTCTATATTAAGTGTATCAAGCGTGGCGTGCAATAATCGTAAAATATCACGCTGGTCATCAACAAGCAAAACATTGCGTTCCATCATGGGCCTACATCTCTACTTCCTGCGTAGTCTCTACGACAAAAATCATCGAAACCCGAATTTTCAGATGGCCACCGGATCAATTCTTGCAAGCTTCGCCCATGTCAATCGTCTCGATATTCCAAAGCGGGTTGGCAGTTGCATCCAGATCAAAATGACAAAGGTCTGGACGCGCTGCTGCGATCCGAAGATGATAATAAAGTGGAATGGCGGGAAGTTCGGTGGAAAACAATACCTGTGTTTTGCGATACGAATCTACGTAGGCTTGATCATCTGGCAGAGCTAGTTGAGCAGCACGGCATGCCGAATCAAATTCCGCATTCTTGTAGGCTGTTACATTCGTACCGATCCATAAATTAGAAGCCGAGGGGATCTCCGAGCTGGTAAACCAGCCGCAGGGAGGCTCAATACTGTTGACACCCATCGCGTATTCAATCAGATCAAAATTACGGCCAAACAACGCACCGCCCGGGCCGGGAGAATACAGATCGTTTTGCTCAAAATATTGCACATTGAGTCCAATGCCGCATTGCGCAAGTGACTGCGAGAGAATATCGACCACCTGTCTGCGTTGGGTTGCTGTTGTAGTATAGTAATTTAATTGTAAAGGCGTGCCGGATTTCACATTTTTAACACCTACGGCAGTTATAGGCGTGGATGGTAATCCATCCACATCTCTCCATCCGGCTTGTTCAAGCAATGATTTCCCGGTTGCGGGGTCAAAGGGAAGCACTTCGATATTGGGATCATATAAAGGATGCCCAACAGGTATGTAGCTGGCTGGCACCGTTGTCTGTCCAAGAAGCACATTGTCGACAACAGATTGACGGTTAAGACAATAGGCAATCCCCTGACGGGTGTGCGCATCTCCAAAAATATCCTGCCTGTCATTCTGGCGTGCAGGATCATATCCATTATCATATGATGCAGGTGAAATACCAAGCCCAAGCCATTCAATGGTCATACCGGGCGTAAAGAAAGTTTGCGCGAGTTCACCGGCTTGCAACTTTTGCAATAGATCTGCCTGATTATCAAGCCGAATGGTTGGGTCAAGAATATCACAGCGGCCTGCCACTAATTCGCTGAGAGCCGTGTTCGGGTTTGCGATGAAGCGGAAGGAGACTTCATCAAATTTTGGATAGCCTTCTGCAGCGCGAAAATAATACGGGTTTTTCGTCAAAGTGATGTGATCACCTGCGAGCCATTCAGTGATCTTGTAGGGTCCCCATCCTATTGGCGAACGCGAAGCGACGTCAACAGTCTTCAGTTTATCCGCAGTAAAATCGGACCATACATGCCGTGGCGCGGGTGCCCAAAAATTGGTGAAGTATGCAGGGTCAAAGAAACCAGGCTTGCCCCACCATTGCACAGTTTGCGGGTCTGTGGCTTCATAGGTCAGTGTGCGATCAATCAAATATTGATTTGAGACAGCGCTCGGGTCAGATGCAAGAGCGAACGCGTAGACCGAATCATCCGAGGTGACCGGCGTACCATCCGACCAGGTCAGGTCTGGGCGTAAATGGAAATTAACAACCATTTGATCCATCTCAAGCGGCGTGGTGCCATCATACGTGATGACGCAATCATCAGTGCGACAGGCTGTCGGGCGGACTCGCACACCTTGTTTCAGAGTAACCAGATTTCCATCTGCATCCACCACCTGACTGTTGAGTTGTACTGATGTACTGACGATTTCCGCGTCGCCGTTTTTAAGAGAAGGCATTTGAGTGATGATCACAGCCTGATATTCATATCCAATTGTGTCGATCGGGCCATCATTGACAGCTGCCAGCACACTGCGCGCGGCCTCGTTTGGGCCGCCGTATGGATATAGAGTGTTCGGTTCCTGTCCCAAACAAACAGTGAGTGAACGCGGGTTGAGAGTCGCAGTGGGCGTCACAGGCAGCGGAGTGAATGTAGCGAGGGGCGGAGTCTCTGTCTTCGATTGAGTGATCGAACACGCACTAACAATAAATATCATCAAGATAATGGAGATGGTTTTTTTCATGCTTGCCTGCCAATCAATATGGAATAGTAGAAATATAATGAGCATATACTCAACAACGAGGGCAATTATAACAACGTTAATCATTTAACGTTGAGCAAAAGATCCGTAAATTATTGCTGATGCAGGCACAAAAAAACCGCCTCTCAGCGGTTTCTTTGTCTATTTTATTCCACCAACCAGCAAGCCACCCAATGGCCAGGGCGGGCTTCTTTGAATTCAGGCTCAGTTTGCGAACATTGCGCTACAGCAATCGGACAACGTGTATGGAATCGGCAACCCTTAGGCGGATTAAGTGGGCTGGGCACATCCCCTTTCAGGATGGTACGGTCACGCTTGACTTCCGGATGCGGAACAGGGATGGCCGACATCAAAGCCTTTGTATAAGGATGCAATGGTTCGCGGTAAAGAGAATCACGTCCAGTGAGTTCAACCATCTTGCCAAGATACATAACCGCAACACGGTCTGAGATGTGTTCCACCACGCTCAGGTTATGCGCGATGAAAAGATAAGTGAGACCGAATTCCTTTTGCAAATCTTTGAGAATGTTCAAAACCTGCGATTGAATGGAAACATCCAGCGCGGAAACCGGCTCATCACAAACGATGAATTTCGGCTGTAAAGCTAAAGCACGGGCAATACCAATGCGCTGGCGTTGTCCACCGGAGAATTCATGCGGATAGCGGCGGGCATGGTATTCTTCCAACCCCACTTTCTTTAGCATGTTAATGGCAACTTCCCAGCGTTCCTTGGGACGTCCAATTTTATGGATTTGCAGTCCCTCCATCACAGCCTCGCCAATCGGCATGCGCGGATTAAGAGATGCGTACGGATCCTGAAAGATGATCTGCATATCACGGCGTAATGCCTTGAGTGACTTGGGGCGCATCTTGATAATATCTTCGCCATTAAAACTCACTTCGCCGGAAGTTGGTTCGATCAGACGCAAAATGGAGCGGCCGACGGTGGTCTTCCCACAACCTGATTCGCCTACCATTCCCAAAGTCTCGCCGTTCTTTATCGCGAAACTTACTTTATCCACAGCCTGTACCCAGGCTGTGGTGCGTTGAAAAACACCGGAGCGAACCGGGAAATACTTTGTAAGGTTTTTTACAACCAACAGGTCGGGCTTATCTTGGGTTTGCATTTTATTATTCATCACCACACCATCTCTCTTAGGTTTTGCTTCCGTGTTTAATAGGGGCAACATGCTGATCAGAGTCCTGAAAAAGCCAGCAACGCACTTTATGTCCCTCAGAAATTTCTTTCAATTCTGGACGCTTATCAGCGCAAATGGACAAATTATGTTCAATGCGCGCCATGCAGCGCGGAGCAAACCGACAGCCAGTAGGAAGGTTGACCAGATTTGGAACCGCACCGGGGATCACATCCAATCGATCACGCACTTCGCCTAAAACAGGGATCGAACCAATTAAACCCTTGGTGTAGGGATGAAGCGGCGCATCAAAAAGTACGGCAACGGTTGACTGTTCAACAATCTCACCAGCGTACATCACCGCCACACGATCTGCCATTTCAGCGATCACGCCCAGATCATGTGTGATCAAGATCATGGCTGAGCCAAGCTGGGTACGCATGTCGCGCATCAGATCCAGAATCTGAGCTTGAATTGTGACGTCCAGCGCTGTGGTGGGTTCGTCCGCGATCAACAAGTCTGGGACACAGGCTAGGGCCATGGCGATCATGACGCGCTGTGCCATACCACCGGATAGTTCATGAGGAAATGATTGCGCGCGACTTTCAGGCTCGGGAATGCCAACAAGTTTGAGCAATTCCACGGCGCGTTTTTGACCCGCTTCCTTGCCAAAATCCTGATGAATATTCAACACTTCCGAGATCTGGTCACCGGCTCGAAAAACTGGATTAAGCGCAGACTGCGGCTGTTGGAAGATCATTGAAACGCGGTTGCCGCGTATTTTCATCATCTCTTCTTCGGTGGCTTTTACCAGATCCTTGCCTTCAAACAAAATCTCGCCAGCTTCGATCTTGCCGGGCTGACTGATCAGGCGCATGATCGAAAGGGATGTGACACTTTTGCCACAGCCCGATTCGCCGACGATGCCAAGCACTTCACCGGAGTTGACATAGAAATCCACTCCATCCACGGCATGCACAACACCGTCTTCGGTATAAAAATAAGTCTTTAGATTGCGTACTTCAAGCAAAGGTGTTTGATTATTAGTTGCCACGAGTAGCTCCCTGAGTTGAGATTTTTTCCATAGCGATTATAACTTCAAGCGCGGATCGAGCGCATCGCGCAGACCGTCGCCAATGTAATTAAAGGCGAGGGAACAAATAAAGATGGGAGTGCCCGGCACGAGTGGCAGCCAGGGCTTATCAAACATATACGTTTGTGTTGCTGATAGCATATTTCCCCAGGTAGGAATGGGGTCCTGAATGCCAAATCCGAGAAAAGCAAGTGCCGCTTCGGCAACCACAAAACCAGCTAAATTGAGCGAGGCATCCACAATAATGGGAGCCATGGCATTCGGGATCATGTGTTTGAAGATGATCCAAATGTCGGTGGCGCCAAGGGAACGTGAGGCTTCGACAAAAGTTTGCTCACGTAATGAAAGAATCGTACCACGCATTAACTGTGCTGCCGAAAGCCAGCCAAAGCCTGCCAGGACGATCACGATCAAAACTGCATTGCGGGCATCTTTGGGGCTTAGTAGCATGACATCCCCTACCACCCTTAGCACCCCCTCTGGAATAGGTATCAAATTCTCGTTTCGCAACAGCATGGAAGAAATGATCAATAGCAATGGCAAAGTTGGGATGGTTATCATGAATTCAACAAAGCGCATCAAGATCGAATCGACCCAGCCGCCATAGAAACCAGATATCGCACCCACAAGAATTCCGACGATTTCGGAAATAAAGGTTGAAAGCAAAGCCACTGTCAGAGAGATGCGCCCGGCATAGACCACTCGTGAAAAATAATCGCGACCAATATTATCTGTCCCAAAATAATGGACTCGTCCGGTAGGCTGGTCTATGGCCCCGAAGGGCAGGAAATAATCGTTGACATTTAATTCATCAACCTTAAAGGAGGTAATATAAGGGGCCAGGATCGTAACACTAAAAATCACGATCATGAGAATCAGCGACGCCATCGCCAGGCGGTGTTTTATGAAACGCATCATCACCACTTGGAACGGACTGCGCTCCTGAATGGTAATGGCTTCAGCTTTAATACTATCCATTTGAACTACTGGTACGGTCATTGAAATTTCCTCAAGCTAGGCTAGCTTAGGCGGATGCGGGGATCTACAATGGTATAAAGCACGTCACGCAACAAGGTTGCAATAACAACTAACACAGCCGTGATAAAGAAAAGCGCCATCGCCACTGGATAGTCATAAGAGCCTAGAGCCAGGATATATAAACGTCCCATACCCGGCCATGAAAATATACTTTCAGTGATAATCGCGCCGCCGAACAGCCCCGGTATCGTAAATACCACGATCGTTACAAATGGGATCAGGGCGTTGCGAAGGGCATGTTTCATAATAACCATATTCTGACTCAGGCCTTTTGCCCGCGCAGTACGGACATAATCCTGGCGCAACACATCCAACATACTGGCACGAATAAAACGGCTCCAGCCTGCTATATTGAGGATCGTCAATACTGCAACAGGCAATATCATATGCAGAATTCTATCTTTCGCCGAGCCAGCTACAACAGCACCAATCAAGGGGATGGTGTAACCACGGATCGATTCTGATAAGGCGGAAGGAAGGTAAGTCAAACCTGCGTTCTTCGGTAGGATCGAAAATATTAAAATAAATAACAGGCCAAAAAAGAAACTGGGCATGGCTGTCCCCATGAATGCCAGGGTCGTAAAAATATAATCAAATTTGGAATATTGCTTGACGGCGGAATATATACCAAGCGGAATGCCGATCAGCAGAGATAATAGCGTTTCAAGGCCGATCAATTGCAGGGTCTTGGAGATGCGGCTTGCAATCAGATCACTGACAGGGCGGTCACGCAAAATATTCCAGGATAAGCCAAAATCACCAAGGAGAATCCCGCGACTGGTGCGGCGGCCAACGATATCCTTTAGCAATACTTCTTCCTTGCAACCTACTACTTTTACATCAAGGACACCGCGCGAATTAAGAAATTCGGCTTCGATCGGCTTGCGACAGCCTATCACGAGTTCACTAAAATATTCTTTGCCACCAATCACAAGAGGACCGCGGGGCACACCGATCAGCCAGCGGCTAAAACGAACCGGCAGGTTGAGATCCAACTCAAAAGATGCGCGGATGCGGGCAATGTCTTCTTCAGTAATCTTAAAACGAGAACTTTGTGTGATCTGACGCAGACCCGTTAATGGCCCCCCCGGTGCAAAACTCAGCAAAACATAGGAAGCTACGGCTGATACAAAAACTACCAAAATCGATTGCAAAACTCGACGGATTAAATATGCAGTCATGCCGCATCTCCATAAATAAAAGTAAAAAAGTAATTCTTTTCTTTATTTCTCCACCGTACATCCGTTATTGCGAGGAGCACTCTTGTCCTTTGCACCGAAGCAATAACGTGTGTAATGTGAGTTATTAAGGTGTGGGGTAGGCAATTTCTTACCTACCCCACACAATTTTATTACAGGTAGTACTTACTGCAAATTAGCGCACGAACAAATTAATGTCAATATGTTCCCAAGTAGCGCTAGGATTGATGATGGTCTTGATCTTGCCAGCAGTCGTAGCATCTACGAGAGTCTGGGAGAGACCAGCCAAAGTGGTGGAGTCGAGCACATCAACTTCACCGCCCAAGAGAGCAGCTTCAGCGCCTTCGGCGGAAACAATCTGAATGACGAGGTTCGGAGTCTTGGCAGTGCCAAATACCCAGTTAGGGTTGGCTTTGTAGACAAGCTTCTCACCCTTGACCCAATCGGTCAGCATATACGGGCCATAGGACAGGGGCTTCTCTGCAACTTCTGGGAGGGTCGGCCATTCTTTAGCGGGTACATCCTTCAAATTGCGTCCATCAGAAAGAACCTGGTGAGAAGGTTCGATACCCCAAATGGGGACGAAGTAAGTCGGGGACTGAATTCCGGGCAACCAGGTCTGGGTGTAACCAACTTCGAAGAAATCAACTTTGGCAGTCTGGTCGCAAATGATGTAGGTGGTCGCACCAGATTCTGGATCGCAGGTGATCTTGTAGCTGAGTTCGATGTCTGCGGCTTTGACGGGTTCGCCGTCTTCCCACTTGAGACCATCAATGAGCTCAAATTTGGAGACCAATTGCTTCATTGTAACAGTGCCTCCAGCAGGGAATTCAACTTTTTCGCCAGCGGAGTTGTTAACCATCATGCCAGCCGCGATGGTAACTACATTTCCATCAGCGTCAACAGCTTTATCGCCTTCCTTGACCACAACATCGTTATTGAGGGTGCCGCCATTTTCAATCGTCGGCAATTGCTTGACGTAGACAGCAGCGTAATTATAGTTCAAGGAGGTGCTCATAGCCGGGCGGAGGAAGTAATCAGCCGCAACTGCTACGAAAGCGTTCTCAACTAGGGTGTACAGGGAAGCGGGTTCCTGAGTGAAACCAAGGACGATAGTGTCCTGTCCGGGTCTTGCCCAATCGCCAGCATTGTACATGAAATATTCCTGACCGGGGGTCGGAGCGAAACCGGTCATATCAGCAGCAGAAGCGAATGTATCGGTGCGGTTGAATAAAGGAATGGAAGGAACATCCTTGGTGAATTCATTCTGCGTCACGGTGTAAGCGGCAATGCGCTCATCCTTGATCAGTGTATTGTTGGCCAGTTTGATGTTCTTGCTGGCTTCTTCGTTACACCAGCCCATGGAGTTCTGACCAGCCCAACCGTTTTCCGGGAAGGGGATCTGATCGCAGGCATACAGGGATTGGCCACCAGGGTCAGCCTGACCAACCCAGGCGAAAGCGCCCAGTTCAAAGTCACGGCGGGCAAGACCAGTGGTGTCACCGAACCACCAGGAAGCGGGTGCATGCAGACGAACGATGCGGATACCGCAGGCAGCCATCTGGGATTCCCAAATCGCGGCCCAAGTCTGGCGGAAGGCAGCGGAGGTGGTGGTGAACTTCAAAGCAAGTTCATCGCCAGCCGCATTGGTGCGAAAATCAGCGCCTTCGGCCAAGGTCCAACCGGCTTCATCGAGAAGGGCAGCACCCTTTGCAGCATCAAAGGGATAAATGGTTATATTTGCATCGCCGGCATAAGCCCAATGGCTGGTCGGGATGAAAGTATTCATTACCAATTTGGCCTGCTCATCTGCTGAAAGCAAAGGATAAACCGACTTGATCAAGTCAGCTTTGTTTGTGCAGTAGGAAAGCGCCTGACGTACTTTTAAATCGCCAAGGATGGGGTGCGGTGTGGTATAGGAATGGACGGCGGCGACAGGAGCCTCGGTTGGGGCTGGGGCTACTTCAGTTGCGGGGGGCGGTTCAACAGCTGGCGCTTCTGTCGCAACAGGGGCTGGGGTACCACAAGCAGAGAGGATCATGCTGGCTACGACCAGAAGACCCAGAACAAAGAACAAACGGTTACGTAACATGTTTTTTTTCTCCTCCAAAGAAGAAATATAGGGATGAACTTTTTCGGACACTATCTCACATACTCAATAACATTAATTTCTCTCTCGACCACCTCCTTTAAAAAGTTCGAAGGGACTTTACCTATTTGTTATCATGAAAACCAATCGAATTATACCTAATTCTTTTGGGGCGTCAACACTGCCACTCTCGGGAATCAGGGCGAACGCATCTTACGTCTGGACAAGTTTAGAAAAACCTGAAAGTACTTGGAGCAAATAGGTATTATCCCAAGCAGCCTGCATACGTTTGGTTTTGATACTGCGCTTGCTGGTTTTGTCTTGCATAAGTAAATTCATGGCAATATGGCGCAAGATCGAAAAGTTTTCTAGTCCGTTCTGTTTGCGAACGCGGCAATGATCTTCATCAAAGGCAATGTCCAATCTCCAATCTCCAATGCAAACCGTTCTCGATGCCCCAATGTGAACGAACGGCACTCATGACTCGTTTTGCGCCTGTGATGCTGGCAATGTGATAGTGATCTTCGACGCTTGTTTTGCCGTT
>CAIWRB010000183.1 GCA_903914955.1 uncultured Chloroflexota bacterium
AAGCCCAATCTGTAAATTCTCAGCCTGTTCTCCAAGCATTTGCCTCAAATGGACACGCCAAATATGCGCAATTACCTTTGGTTGTCTGATTACCTTATAACTCAAATGAAACGCACCCAAATCATTCAAAGCACTTCCCTCTGGCGGGGACATTCGGCGGTTACGTTGTCTCCCAGATGGAACAGGAAAAGACAGCAGCTTCGAATTAATTCTGCTCTCAGGCAAACTACATATCCATCCGAGAGCCAGTATCACAAACCATAAGGCACTGTAGAAGAATATGGATAAAAAATTGCTATATAGCATTTTCGATCCCGAAATTCTCGATGCTCATCCTGATGAATGGGACATTGTTATTCATTGCCCTAATCCAGATGCCATTGGCTTCGCCACCACGCTCACCCCTGCGGTCATCAAACAAGCCATCGCTCAAAATATCAATTTATTGGTTACTCACCACAATGTTTGGGATTTTATGTTGGAAGAAAAGAGCATATGCCTTGAACTTCTCAGCCAACACAGGATCTCCCACATTTGGTGTCACACTCCGCTCGACGCAGCCGATTTTGGTACATCGGCAGCATTATTAGCCGCTCTTGACTGCAAATTGATTGGAACGATCGCAGACGGCGACGGGCGAATCGGGGAATTACCTAAACCTCTTCAACTTTCGGAAGTAACCAATATTCTCGATGAAAAGTTGTTCGAAAGCCCTTGCAGAAAAAATGATGCATCCAAGCTTATTACTCGGGTTGCCTGTGTTACAGGTGCAGGCTCAAGGATAAGTTATTTGGCCGAAGCACTCGCTTTCGATGTTGAGTTGTATATCACTGGTGAAACAAGTATGTATTTATTGGAATATGCCTGCTTTCGCAATATCAACGCCCTTGTTTACTCTCATAATTACACTGAGATACTTGGTACACTTAATTTTGCCGAAAAGGTTGCGTCTCAGCTTGAAATTAATAAAGTAACTCGAATAGACGAGCCACATTTCTGAACTCTTAATGAATTCTTGTTTTCTCAATGACAAAGATGAGCCTTCCAAATGAAAGGTAACTTTTTCAAAATCGCGCTCAAAAAAGCGGTGCCTGGAACCGGGGTACGGTGCGGCTTTTCGAGTATTTTCCTCGTTTCGAGTTTTTCTGCTCATAAAAAGGATCCCCGCCTGCACAAGCGCAAGTAGCCTAAACTGTTCAGCAGAGGCCTTCTCGGATACACAATAAGAATGAAGAACAGCATGAGTAATTTATCGAATGATCAAATCCAATCTCTCAATAAAATGGTAAAAACCTTTGTTCAGGAAATCCATAACACAATAGAGCAAAAAGACGCACAACGCATAACCGAACTCACTCTCGACGATGTGTTCGTATTTGGCGCAGCGGCTAATGATGTATCTGTTGGGAAAAATCAATGGGTGGCAAATCTTCGTTCCTACTTCGAGCAATTAAAGGATGTTGAATTTCATGTTCGATCATCTGATCCAAGGGTGGGATTATGCCATTCAGGACGTAGTGCATGGTTTCTTGACCAGTTTGTTATTAAAATTATAGAAAATGGAGAAGCTTCGCGCAATATTCCAATCCGATTAACGGGTCTTCTGGTGCAAGATCAGGATTGGCGACTCGCGGTTGCGTTTTGGTCAATTCCACTTCGCAACAATGAATATCAGTACTCACTACTGCAAGATGGGAAAATACAATCTGGTCTTGCACTTGATTCTCAAGTTATGCCAGAAGCAAAGTCACTTGCCCAAAGTCTTGCAGATATGATGACGAAGCCAATCTCAACGTCTGAGTTATATTCGACACGACATGATTCTTTTACAATTGGCAGCACAGTTGATGAAGTTTTTCTTGCGGCTGAAGGAAAAAAATGGGTACGGGAAATCACAGAACTCCCGTTGAAATTTTCTTTACTACGTGGCGGAGTACGTAGCGGAGTATCTTCAGATGGTTGTACAGCATGGATGGCAACACACATAGACATCGTAGGTGGAATCACAATGCCATATCGCTTCTTTTATGTCTGGTTACGTGAACAAGACGAATGGAAAATTGTTGTTTCCCACGATGCTGTCAGTATTGATTCTTTCAATTCAGGCTTTGATTTCCAGTAAAACACTGCCGAACAAAGCGTGGTGTGTCTTGATCAACCGACTATGTGCTGGGTAAATTAGTAACTGATCGGGAGTGTGTAGAGTTCGAGTAAGGGTCAGTTCCCCTCCACTCATTTGGGGAGGGTGGGCAGCTAGCACTCCCTTACCGTGATCGTGGAATAGAGGAAAATGACTATACAGAATACTCAACTTGGTGAATTCAGAGCGGCAGCAATCTTCGGGCTAATTATCGCTATCGCAATCGATATGGGTTGGCTATTCACTCTCTTCCCTTATATGTCTCCAAATACCGGCGATGGCCTATCGCGATTCTGACTTGCCTATTCCAGACCCTAATTACAACCGTCGGAATCATCATCGCTGTCCGGTTTCACAAGAGACTCAGGGTCAATGTCTGGTTCGCTATTCCCTATGGTGCAATGGCAGGTGCTCTGGTGGGAGCGGTATCACTCGGCCTCGCAATCGGCGTCCGAACTCTCCTCAGTATGCGCGCAGGCATGATCGTGATGGAGCAGGAGGCTGAATTCCTTAATACCGCATCTGCAATGCGTCAGTTTATGGAGGGGTTCGGAGCTGGAGTAGCCTTCGGTATGGTTGGCGGCTTCATCCCAGGGGCAGTGGGTTCTCTTGCCTTAAGTATCTGGCGACGCCATCGAGAACAACGCGCGGGTTCAGTCTAAAACAGAGTTGTTAGAAACAACTCTGTTTCTTTTGTGAAAAATGATGGCAACATCATCCTACGAAGATTCTGCAAAACGAAGTAATCACAAGAACCGCGCGTGCTGGTTACTTGGCCCGGTCGTCCGGATTTGAGAAAGTTATCAGCATTTTTACCCTAGTCTCATAATTATCCGGAAGCAGTGCGATGCACAAAATCCTTCCTTAGCACAAGAACGAGTCAAACTCTGGACAAAACCAGCTTCTCTCTAAAAGTAAACGAACAAGGGTGAATTGTATTTATCGATAGCGAGGATTTGAACTCATGGTTCGGTCATTTTTGAGATAGGTTTCGAAAAATTATCAACCAGTTGGGTATAGATACTTGTCGGGAAGCCCAGCAAAAATAAGATTTTTGTTTGGACCTCCGAAAGTGGCGTCACATGATAAAAAACCTGCTCACCGATGGT
>CAIWRB010000184.1 GCA_903914955.1 uncultured Chloroflexota bacterium
CGACAAATAAGATGTAATATATCCTAATAATTAATGAGGTGAATAATGAATAAGATTTCCCGTTACATTTTAGTGGTTTTTGTTCTTGCAAGCATGATCTTGAGCGCTTGCTCTGCGGCGGCATCCCCCGCAGCTTCTGATGGCGGAAAAGTTCAAGCCTCTTCCATCGCTTACACAGGGACGATCGAAAGTATCAATGGCAACCAATGGGTTGTAAATGGACAGCCAATCACCGTTGACCCTTCAGTTATCAACGATGGCCCGTTCAACGTGGGTGATACAGTAAAGGTTGAAGTGCAGGTCACTCAAGATGGTTCAGTCACGGTGACTCGCGTGGAAGTTCCTTCGCAGGTTGATCTGTCTTTGCTGCCCGGGCTTGGAGATGATAATTCCAACAGCGCCAACAGCAATGATGATAATTCCAACTCTGTCAACGGTAACGATGACAACTCCAATGATGTCAGCGGTACCAACTCAAATGACGATAATGGGAACGACGACAACTCCAATATCAGCAATGGGAATGATGATAATTCCAATGACAGCAATGAGGTTTTCGGATTGGTTGAAGCAATTTCCCCCACATCCATCACAATTGATGGCCAAACTTATGACATTCAACCTGGTGGAGAAGTGAAGGGAACCATTCAAGTCGGAGATTTCGTAAAACTCCACCTTGTAAAAAATGCTGATGGAACCTTCTCAGTTCGCGAATTAGGATTATCGGTCTCTTCTCAGAACGGCAATGATGATAATGGAAATGATAGTAATTCCAATAGTGTAAATGGGAACGATGACAACGGTGGTAACTCCAGCCATAGTGGCGGCAGCGACGACAACAGTGGAAGTTCCAGCCATAGTGGTGGCAGCGACGACAACAGTGGAAGTTCCAGCCATGGTGGTGGTAGTGACGACAACGGCGGTAATGGCAACGGTTAGTTTCCCTGCTAGTGAATAAGGAAAATGTTCAGGCTCGTCTGGGAAATATTCCAGGCGAGCCTGATCTAGTTTTGGTGATAATTTCAACTGAAACTCCAATAGTATTCAGACGAGCTACGCTTTTCCGCTATGGCAATTATCATCTTTGCTGGAAGAATTAACGAGATAAAATCATAGTTCTGATTTATTTATCATGCCGTACTCTGTACTTGAAATGGAAACTTCAATGAGAAAAATTATCCCACTCAGCTTTTTGCCCTTGATCTTGTTTCTCCTGTTCTTTTTGGGAATGGCTGTCATCCAGTTTGCCAGCCCCGACATGCCCGATAACGACGGTTTTTATCATATCAAATTGGCATATCTCATGCGCACAGAGGGGCTAAAGCCGGATTTTTCATATCTGCCTTTAAGCATTCTCAACCAGGATGAATTTTACGATCATCATTTTCTTTTTCATGTTGCACTTATTCCATTTACATTTGGCGATCTGCGAGTAGGCGCAAAGTGGGCCGCGGTCGTATTTTCAGCGTTGGCTTTTCTGGCTGTCTGGTTTTTGTTCCATCGTCAACGTGTGCCATTTTCATGGCTGTGGGCGCTTGCACTGCTTGGAATATCAGATGCGTTTTTATATCGCATGAGCATCACGCGCGCGCAATCACTTTCGCTGGGCGTGCTTGCCCTCGGATTTCTATGGTTGCTGGAGGGGAAATTTTGGCGGCTGGGCATCTTGTCTTTTTTCTATGTTTGGATGTACGACGCGTTTCCGTTATTGGCCGCGCTGGGCGTTTTGCACTTTGCCGCAGTAGCAATGACCGAACGCCGTCTCGAATACCGTCCCCTGATTTTTATTGGCGGGGGCATCATCCTGGGAATGCTCATCAATCCTTACTTTCCTGTCAATATTACTTTCTCAATTCAACACATGCTGCCCAAGCTGACGAATGCCACTTCCGTACGGGTTGGCAATGAATGGTATCCATATGACACGGGACAATTATTAAAAAATTCATTACCAGCTCTTGTGGCTTTTGCAAGCGGAATATTTGCCCTGGGACTCGCAGGTCGTAAAATGACAGTGCGCACAGCGCTGGCTTTGTTGGCGGCCCTTTTGTTTGGATTAATGCTTTTTCAGGCGCGCCGGTTTGTGGAATATTTCCCGCCATTTGCCTTGATCTTTGCTGCTTTTGCCTGGGCGCCACTTATTTCGGATGTACAACCGGAGGATCAGACCGAGGAATTAGTTGATCCAAAACGGCAGACATTTCTTTCCCGTATAAGTTACCCTCCCATCCTGCTTGCGACATTCGTTCTGTTGACAGCATTCAAATCCATTCCTGCTGCTCAAAAAAGTATTCAAGACTCGAAACCTTATACCCTGTACGCAGATGCTTCCACCTGGCTCAAGGAAAACAGCCCTGCAGGTTCACGAGTCTTTCAAACGGATTGGGATGATTTCCCTCGTTTGTTTTTCTACAATACCCACAATAGCTACCTCGCAGGACTTGATCCGACCTATATGCAATTATTTAATCCAAAACTATATGATCTTTGGGTCAAAATTTCACGCGGTGATGTCGACAAACCATCGCGATATATCTCGAAGAGTTTTGGTGCAAGCTATGTCCATACAGATCTGAGCCATGTTGATTTCCTTGACATAGCCGCAGTCGACTCAGGATTAAAAGAGGTATTTCGTGATGATCAGGCTGTGATCTTTGAAGTGATCGTACCGTGATCATCCCTATGGGTAAGGCAATACATAAAAGAACATCACCAAAAACATAAAGGTGTTGCCAGCCAAAACGCAGACGTGCCATATTTCATGGTTGCCAAAGTATGGTGGAAATGGATTCGGTTTTCCATTCGCAAAGATCAATGCGCCGATCGTGTAGGATAGTCCGCCGGCAACGAGTAATGTCATCGCCCCCGGTCCAAGCTGAGTGTAAATGGGGCCGATCAAAAAAATTATGATCCAACCCATTAGTAGAAAACTGGCATTGGACATCAATACGGAAATTTTTGCAAAGAAAATGGATTTGAGCGTAATAAAGAGAATCGCCAAACTCCAAATGATGCCGAACAGGACCCAGCCCTTAGCTCCACTGAAGATCGTCAAACAAAATGGAGTGTACGTCCCTGCGATGAGAAGATAAATGGCATTGTGATCGAGAATGCCGAACACGCGCAGGTATTTCCCAAATAGCAGGAAGAAATGCAAAAGACAACTGAATAGCAGGGATAGGAACAGGCTTGTTCCATAAATAGCAAAGCCGATCACATGCGCAGATTTGTGTTGCATGGCGGCCAAGGTCACCAGAGCTGCCAGTACCGAAATGGACAATATCGCCCCGATCAAATGGCTGATAGAGTTGAAATACTCATTGCTGTCTGGAGATGAGATCAATGGGTCAAGCGGTGATTTTTTCGGATTCATATGGGCGAGTATAACTTGATATCTGTATTCGGCTTGGGCCGTTTTGAAAGGAGGAGGCCATTCCAAGGCTTGCTCCTTATGAGTCGATCCTGAAGCCTCGGCGTCGATTGCCGCCTCAGTGGGTGAAACGAGTTTTTGATGTCAGGAGGTTTTGCGGGTAAACCATTTTGAACCAGGAAATAGTTAAATCGAGGTTGAACCAGGGGTCTGAGAGCGGCGAAAAATATCAAAGGTATAATCGCGTGGAAACACGATTGTCAAGATAGCGGTTAATAAATAACTTTAAGGAGAACGCGGAATGGAACGTGGAAGAATTAGTGATCTTAAATTATTGATCCTTGCTCCGATCGGAATTGTCCTGGCATTATATGGATACATAGGAAGTTTCAACCGCCTGCTGGGCGATACTTTTTGTTCCTATGCCATGGCGGAAAGATTAGGATTGCTTCGATCAATGTGGTTTTGGAGAATTATCTGGAGTGGACGATATACCGCTTATGCAGTCGACTGGGTTACCATGAAACTCTTCGGCGCTAAATACGTTCCCTTTTTCATACCCGTAATTCTGATCCTGTGGGTTGCTATCAACGTTGGAACAGTTTATCTCCTGATAAAACCCGATTCAATCAGCAAAAATAATTTCCAATTGGCATTGATTCTCGGAATCACATCCGTTTTCCTGATACTCACAAACAGTCCAACACTCGAACAATCTTTTTTTTGGCTGGATGGCTTTCGCGCTTATACCCTGCCGATCATGCTCCTGCCGGCATATCTTAGTTTATATATTATTTGTTCGAACAGGATCCGTTCCAAAATATCGTTGATAATTTCATCGATGACAGTATTTGCCCTGTTCTTTATCAGCGGCGGACTGAGCGAAACAATTTCAATTTTTCAGTTCGTGGTGATTTTGTTCCTTATCGCGTATGTCTGGATAATCGAACGACCTGCTGCTTTAGAAAAGAATTCCATTACTTTGATCGCTGGTTTGTTAGGGGCAATTACATCCATATTGGTCATCATAACTGCTCCAGGCAACCATGTTCGGCAGAGTTTTTTCCCTCCTCCGCCAGGGGTATTTGACCTTCTTCGCATCTCATTTTCTGGATACATAATCTTCCTAAACGGTATCATCGAAACCCCCGAAAAAGTGTTGGGAATTATCGGGGGACTGCTTGTTTCGATTTGGGCGGGGAACGCTTACAACGCTGAAATTAAGCAAACAGGAAAAAAAGCCCTGCTTTTTTTCCCTGGCGCTTTTCTATTGTCCTTTTCATGTTTTCCACCCGGAGTATATGGTTATGGTGAGCCTCCGCCGGATCGCGTGTTGATCATCTCTGTGTTTGCGATCGTTGTGTTTCTTATGTTAACCGGCTTCATTGCGGGAAATGCGCTGAGGCAAAAGCTCATTAACACAAACAATGCGGGAAACTTATTGTTCATAACGGCGGTATTGCTTGTAGCAATTTCCGCCTGGGCAAACGCGTCTGACCTATATAGCAGCCGTTCGATCTACATCGATTTCGCAAAAAAATGGGACGCCGTAGACACTCTTATACTTAAGGCAAAAAGTGAAGGGAAGAAAGTGGTAAACATTCCTGATATGTCCAATTGGGCAGGGCTCGATCAGCCAAGCGAAAACCCAAAACATTACATGACAGAATGTTACTCGGGGTTCTATGGGATCCAGGTATTCGGCCCACCTTGATAAAACAATTTTTCAAAGTTGCGATGAGACGCTTCCGTTCATCAGTTGTGCCAGCACTTCCAATAATTTTACGGTCCAGACTTCTTCTTTGGCGACAGCCACCCAATAGGCGGATTTACCGCCTCTGACGCCGCCTCCAATATCCGGTAGGCGCATCGATTCCGACCCGTCAGCGCGTGCGGCATACTTGAGCAGAATCTGCCCGGACGATTCCATGTTCACCGAAACCAGACCCGCTTTCTCGGCGCGCAATTTTACACGCATCTGATATAAAAGATTTTGTGTCATCTCAGGCAGTTGGCCAAAACGGTCGCGGAATTCAGAGCCAAGCGCATCGAGTTCGGTTTCATCGCGCAGATCTGCGATACGGCGGTACAAGCGTAGACGTAAGTCCTGGTCCGAAATGTATTCGCCTGGAATGCCAACGGCGAGGGGCAGCTCTACATTGACAGGAATTGCGATCGGCAGGTTAAAACTCGAGAAGGCGTTTTCCATTTGAGAAGTATCCATTTTCAGTTGGTCGCCAGCGAGTCTTCGCAACCTTCGCACTGCATCTGAAAGCATCCTTGTGTATAAATGAAATCCAACTGATTGAATGAACCCATGCTGTCGTGTGCCGAGCAGGTCACCTGCGCCGCGAATTTCAAGGTCGCGCATCGCAATGGAATAACCCGCACCAAGTTGTGTATTCTCGGCTATCACCTCAAGTCTTTGCTGTCCATCCTGAGTCGGTGACATTTTATTATGACGGAAGAAATAGGCATAAGCGCGCATAGCGCCGCGCCCCACACGTCCGCGTAGTTGATAGAGTTGCGCCAGCCCGAAAGTATCGGCACGGTCAACGATGAGCGTGTTGGCGTTTGGAATATCCAGGCCAGATTCGATAATGGTTGTGCAGAGCAAAATATCAATTTCACCCAGGTTAAAGCGATGCATGACGCTGGCAAGCTGCCCCTCGGCCATTTGACCGTGCCCCACTTCGACGCGCGCCTCAGGGACCAGTTTGTTGAGATGCGTCCTCATCGCTTCGATCGTGTTGACCCTATTGTGAACAAAAAATATCTGCCCGCCGCGTTCGAGTTCGCGCAGAATGGACTGCCGCACGAGCCGCGGTGAGTAGGGCCCAACATGAGTAACGATGGGCAGGCGTTCCTCGGGAGGTGTGTTCAAATTGGAAATATCACGCACACCCGTCAGCGCCATGTACAGCGTGCGCGGGATCGGTGTTGCTGTCAGCGTAAGGACGTCCACTTCGGTACGGAGTTTTTTTAGGTGCTCCTTGTGGGTTACGCCAAAGCGTTGCTCTTCGTCAATTACCACCAGACCCAGATCTTTAAATTGAACATCGGCTGAGATCAAGCGATGCGTGCCGATGACAATATCCACCTCGCCCAATGCGAGTTGATGTAAAATTTCAGTCTGCTCGCGCGGCGTACGGAAGCGTGAAAGCATTTCCACTTTTACCGGGAATGCCGCTAGCCGTTGCGAGAAGGTCTCAAAATGCTGCTGCGCCAAAACCGTTGTAGGAACGAGCATGGCCGCCTGCTTGCCGCTCATTACTGACTTGAAAGCAGCGCGCAATGCGACCTCTGTCTTTCCATAGCCAACGTCACCGCACAGCAATCGATCCATGGGACGGGCACGTTCCATGTCACGTTTGATATCCGTAATGGCGCGTTTTTGATCTTCCGTTTCAACATAAGGGAAACTGTCTTCAAGTTCCTTCTGCCACTGTGTATCAACGGAAAAAGAAAAGCCTTCCACGACCTGCCGCCGCGCATAAAGATCGAGCAGATCTTCAGCGACTCTTTGGACTGCTTCCTTGACACGTGACTTCGTCTCACCCCAGCCAGTTCCGCCGAGATGATCCAGCGACGGTTTGCCGCCGTCTGCGCCGACATACCGTGTAAGGCGATCTGCCTGATGAACAGGGACGTAGAGTGTATCGGCATGATCGTATTCAACAGCGAGGTATTCTCTTTCGTGACCGTCCAATTGCCGCTGAGTTAGACCGGCAAATTTTCCGACGCCATGATCGATGTGAACCACGTAGTCGCCGATCAATAAGTCAGCATAAAGCGCTTCCGGAGTTTCGACGGCCTGTCTCTGTTTGATGCGCGGCTGCGGCCGTTCCCATCCAAAGATTTCAGAGTCGGTGATCAAGTGAGTAACCGAATCAAGGATCGGGGAATTAGGGAGTAGTGTGAACCCCTCTGATAATGAGGCTTCGATAAATTGTAGATTCGTGTTTTCAGAATCGGGATAATGTTCCTTCCACAATTCAAGCAAACGGGAGGACTGCCGCGAAACGATCGTGACCCGCCCGTCTTTTTCCAGGATCGGCGCAAGATAATCAATAAATGGTTTTAGCCTGCCCCCAAATCTTTCATCGTGACCAAAATGAGCGGCAAGATCAATATTTGACTCGGGTTCCAAATGCGTGGCATAGCCCAATTCAATGGATGAAAGACCGCTCAGGCTGTCGTTCAATTCAGACCAGGGAACATATGGAATTGGAAAATCCGCGGGCAATGTTCCTTCTTCGATGCTTTCGCGCCTGAATTTTACGGCCTGCTCCTCCACCTCATTGGCGATTATCTCAACGAGATTCAGATCGTCAACAAATATCAAAGTTTTCGGGGGCAGGTAATCGAGCAGTGAAGCGGGAATAGGATGAAGAAGCGGGATTTGGAATTCGGAGAATTGTATTTGTGCGTCTAAAGTTTCGGCTAAAAATTCACGCGCGGGGGTAATTAAAATATTCTTTAGCTTCTCAAGCGTTCTTTGCGTGGCCGGGTCAAACTGACGAATGGTTTCAATTTCATCACCAAAAAAATCAAGACGAACCGGATTCGATTGGGTCGAGGGCCAAACATCGAGGAGACCTCCGCGATGCGAGAATTGACCGGGCTCAAGGACCGTATTGACTCGCTGGTAGCCGATCCTCGCCCATTCACGGATCAAGGTGTCTGGTTGCATGGTCTGGCTTTCTGACAGTTTTTTGCACGTTTTAAGAAAATCGCGGCGCGGGAGTGTGCGAGTCATCAATGAACGGGCCGACGTGACGATCAGCGGCGGCAGAGCGGGTTTTTGTGCAAAAGGCAAATGATAGGCGGAGAGCGCGGTTAGTACCTGCAGCCGTTCGCGGCGGGTTGAAATTCCCCAGGAAGCTTCTTCGTAGAAGAGCGGATTTGGTTCGGCAAATAAATAACGCGGCGCCTTTACCCAAAACCCAAGCTCGTCGAATAACGAGAGGGCGTGGTCGGCACGATCAGTTATAAGCAGGATAGGCTGCTGCAGATCAGCATGCAATGCGGCGAGGATGGGCAGGCGCGCAGAACGGGGCAGACCCAATCCGTGGATCGATTTTCCGGCCTGAATTTGTGTCAGCAGCTGTTGATATGGCTCAAGCTGACAGATCTTCTTTTGGAGAATCTCCATTATGATTCTTTTATATCGCCATTAAATTTATTCATCGCGGTGTTCAAACCTTTTAATACGAATTCAAGCGCTGCATCTGTGGCACGGTCTAATACTTCGGGCAGGAGTTTGAGATCTTCTTTGGAGAAATCCTGCAAGACATAATCTTTTGGATCCATGCGCCCGGGCGGACGCCCAATGCCCAGACGCAGGCGCGGGAAATCTTTTGTGCCGAGTTGTTCGATGGTAGAAGCCATGCCGCGTTGCCCGCCGGGGCCTCCACCGGGACGGATGCGGATCGTCCCAAAAGGAATGTCAAGGTCATCGTGAGCGACCAGCAGGTTTTCCACAGGCATTTTGTAGAAGTGCAGAAGTCCCTGAACAGATTGCCCGGAAAGATTCATGTAGGTCTGCGGCTTGGCGAGGATTATCTTGCGTTCCTCAAAAAGCGTGGACATAACGATGGCTTTGGCTTGCAGTTTCATCCCGCGCGCGTTTAGCCGCACGGCGATACGGTCTATGAGCATAAAGCCGATATTATGGCGGGTATCTTTGTATTCACGGCCCGGGTTGCCGAAGCCGATCAGAAGGAATGTGGTATCTGTCATAGGTGATCTTCAAGTTATCAGAAAAAGGTTTTAGTTCTTACGAAGGCGAAGTAACAGGGAAAAGACGATGAATAAAACCAGTGTGATCAACGCTCCACGGCCAAAGGTTGAATAAATGGAAAACGTTGTCACGGATGCTGGATTAACAGGCGAAGGAGTGGCGGTAAAAAACTTCTTCGGGATGGCTGTGGCAGGTGGAGCGCTCGGCGCGGGGGGCGGGGGGATCAAAGTGGCTGTTGCGGTGGGGGGAACATTGGTCGGGGTCGGCAGATCGTTGCCGATCTTTAGATCCGCAACCACGACATCTTGAAACGAACCATCCAACAGAAAAACGCGCAGGCGAAGTGTGTAATCACCATCTGTTAGAAGCCTGGTATCCCAAACGGAGAGGACTGCATCCTTTACGGGCTGGGAAAATGTTTGAATGGCGAACCAATTGTCGGCGGGGATGGATGCATCACCTGTTGAATTAGAATATGTAAAAGCCAATTGCGCAGATGAGAAATTGGGAACATCCATGCTCCCAACGATTTCCACCTTCCCAAGCAATGTTTGGCCTGCCTTTGGCGAGGAAATGGAAAGCTCCGCTGTTTGTGCGAATAAAACCAGGAGTAGAGAAAAAAGGATTGGGAACATGGCAATTGACAAGTTTAACATGAAGGGGTGGCAGGGTCAAATTGGAAATAAAATAAATTGAGTAGTAGATGAAAAGTAAGTGACAATTTTGACCGTGTTCCAATAAAGGTTTTTCTCTCTTTGTAGAAATGTTATAATGCGGGATCATGATATTTATTTTTATGCAGCAATTGCCGCAGGAAAATAATTGACTCAGAAAGAAGAAAAAGATGGTAAAATAACCGCCGTCTTGGGGAATCGTACAACGGCAGTACACGTCCCTCTGGAGGATGGTATCTTGGTTCGAATCCAGGTTCCCCAGCTAGGCCCGCTAGAAATAGCGGGTTTTTGCTTTAAGCGGATCGTCGTTCGGGCAAAGTACGGCGGGTCAAATATCGCTTAGAAGATTTTCCTCCCGCAAAGGCGCAAAGAAAGCTCAGAAAACATTCTGAATACTCTTTGAACTCTACGGTGAAAATTTCTTATCGATCGATCGTTTGTATGCGGTATATCGAAACAGTCCCGCCTGCCTGGGTTGACGGGAATTTATACGATTTATACGCCTGCAGAGCGTATAATCAAGTTGATCGATATGTTCATAAATTGCGATTTTATATCACGTATTTGCCCGCCAGGACGGGAATTATGACCCAGCCAGAACCTGAACCCAAAGCAACCTCGCCAGTCCGCGTAGTGGATTCAACCACGCGTAATTTTAGGATCGCATTAAGCCTGCTGATAACCAGCTTTTTCGTCACCATTCTCGCCACTCTTTATTTCAAAGCGGACGTGGAAGCAACCGCACAGCGTGAGTTCGACTTTATTTGTGATGAGATCGAGCTTCACATTGCCAACCGGCTGGTTGCCAGTTCCCAGCTGCTGCACGGCGGCGCGGGACTCTTTGACGCATCAGAGACAGTCACGCGCGAGGAATGGCTGTTATTCACAGAGAAGCTCCAATTTGAACAGCAGCTGCCCGGCATTCAGGGTATCGGATTCTCGGTCTTGATCCCGCCGGAGCAATTGGATCAGCACATTGAGGAAATTCGCAGTGAAGGCTTTCCGGAATACACGGTCAGCCCTGCGGGCAAACGGGATGTCTACTCTTCCATCATATACATCGAACCTTTTTCAGACCGCAACCTGCGTGCTTTTGGCTATGATATGTTCTCAGAACCCATCCGCCGAGCCGCGATGGAGCAGGCTCGTGATGAGAACAAAGCCGTACTTTCCGGAAAAGTTATTCTTGTGCAGGAGACCGGCCAGGATGTTCAAGCCGGCGCGTTGATGTACCTGCCGGTCTATCGTCGCGGACTGCCGATCGACACAGTCGAACAACGGCGCGCCGCCATCCTCGGCTGGGTATATAGCCCATACCGCATGACCGATATGATGAATGGCGTACTGGATGCCTCGGATGTGAGACAGAAGGAAAGGCAAATTTCATTGCAGATCTACGATGGCGATCTGATCACTACTGATACATTGATGTATGACAATCAGAGTAATGCGGATAAAACGCCTGCTTCGAAAGCAATGATCTCCAAAACCAGTCCTGTGGATTTCGCCGGGCACCGCTGGACATTGCGCTTCTCACTGCCTGGCGGGCTGCCATCTACAGCGGAATACAGGAGTGTCTGGCTCGTTTTATCCGGCGGAATGATCATCAGCCTGCTTTTATTTGGGCTGACACTTTCCCTGCTTAGGACCCGCGTCAACGCGCTGCGGATGGCCGATGAGCTTACAACTGATCTGCGCGAAAGCGATGAGCGCTATCGAGCTCTCTTCCAGCAAGCCAGCGACGGCATATTCTTCCTTTCAACCGATGGGAAAGTTTTGGCGGTCAACGAGTCTTTTGCAAGAATGCACGGCTATAGTGTGGAAGAAATGCAGAATATGCGCCTGGAGGATCTGGATACTCCAGAAGGGACTCAACTTGTATCAGATAGGATGCAGCGGTTGATGGCGGGCGAATTCGTAAAATTTGAAGTCGAACACTATCACAAGGATGGCCACCTTTTTCCACTTTCGGTGTCTGCCGGGTTGATTTCTGTCGGCGGTAAAACCTTTGTTCAGGCCTTCCACCGTGACAACGGCGAACAGAAGCAGGCGGAGGAGGCTGTGCGCGTGAGCGAGGAACGCTATAGATTGCTGGCAACCAATGTGCCAGACATTATCTATTCCCTGAACGGCGAAGGAAATATCGTCACAGTCAATAGTTCGGCTTTTGAGCGCTACGGCTATACTGAACAAGACTCAAAGGGAAAGCCATTCCTCAATTTCATCCTTCCTGAAGACCGTGAAATTATCATGATCTCCTTTATTAAAGCCCTGGAGGAGCAGCGAATATTTACCCACGGACTCCAATTTCGCATCGTAGCCGAAAATGGCGTCCGTCATTGGGTTGAACTGAATTCCCAGGCCCGTTTTGATAGCCAGGGCGGATACGCGGGTGAAGATGGAGTGTTACGCAACATCACGGAACGCAAACAGGCGGAGGAGCAACTGGCGCAGCTCAACCACTTAAATGATTTGATCCTGTCATCGGCGGCCGAGGGAGTTCTCGGGTTGGATACAACCGGGTTGCATACTTTTGTTAACACCGCCGCGGCGCACATGTTGGGCTATCCGGCTGAAGAACTTATCGGTCTTCCCAGCCACAAGATATGGCATCACACGAAACCGGATGGAAGCCCAAACCCTGAAGAAGAGTGCGGCATCCACGCCGCTTATCGTGACGGGACGGTGCATCGCTCATCCAACGATCTGTTCTGGCGAAAAGATGGCACAAGTTTTTGGGTCGAGTATGCGAGCACGCCCCTTTATGAAAACGATTGTCTTGCGGGAGCGGTGCTAACTTTCGCAGACATCAGCGAACGTAAACGCGCGGAGCAGATCCTGCAGGAAAGCGCAAAACGGATCCAGGAAAATGCGGCTGATCTCACTCTGGCATACGATAAGACACTGGAAGGCTGGGCGCGTGCGCTTGAATTGCGCGATCAGGAGACAGAAGGTCACACGCGCCGCGTGGTGCAAATGACGGTTGATCTGGCGAACATAATGGGGATCGCTGAAGATGAAATGGAAAATGTTCGGCGCGGTGCGCTTTTGCATGATATCGGCAAAATGGGAATTCCCGATTCGGTTCTGCTCAAGCCGGGCACGCTTAACGAACGCGAGTTGGAGATCATGCGGCGGCATGCGGAATATGCCTATGAACTTTTGAAACCGATCGAGTATTTGCGTCTATCACTCGATATTCCATACTGTCATCACGAAAAATGGGACGGCAGCGGTTATCCGCGCGGATTGAAGGGAGAAGAGATCCCGCTTAATGCGCGCATCTTTGCCCTTGTGGATGTATGGGACGCGTTGACTTCAGACCGCCCATACCGCAAAGCCTGGAGTAACGAACAAACGCTTAAGTATATTAAAGAGCAATCGGGTAAACACTTTGACCCGCGAATTTCCACCGAGTTCCTGAAGATGATCGCAAGGATCCCTTCTCAAAACAATTAGGATATGAATGACGCCTCAGACTGAACCTGAACCCAAAGCAATATGGACGGCCCGCGTAGTGGATGCGACCACGCGCAATTTTTGGATCGCTTTGAGTGTGCTGATGGCCAGCCTGATGATCACCATCCTCTCTGCGCTCTATTTCAAAGCGGATGTGGAAGCAACCGCAAAGCGTGAGTTCGACTTTATTTGTAATGAGATCGAGCTGCATATTGCCAACCGACTGGCTGCCAGTTCCCAGATCCTGCACGGCGGCGCGGGACTCTTTGACGCATCGGAGACAGTCACGCGCGAGGAATGGCGGTTATTCACAGAGAAGCTCCAATTTGAAAAGCAGCTGCCCGGCATACAGGGTATCGGATTCTCGCTCTTGATCCCGCCAGAGCAATTGGATCAGCACATTGAGGAAATTCGCAGTGAGGGTTTCCCGGAATACACGGTCAGCCCTGCAGGCAAACGGGATGTCTACTCTTCCATCATATACATCGAACCTTTTTCAGATCGCAACCTACGCGCTTTTGGCTATGATATGTTCTCAGAGCCCATCCGCCGCGCCGCCATGGAGAAGGCTCGTGATGAGAACAAAGCCGTACTTTCTGGAAAAGTTTTCCTAGTGCAGGAGACCAGTCAGGATGTTCAAGCCGGTGCTTTGATGTACCTGCCGATCTACCGTCACGGATTGCCGATCGACACAGTCGAACAACGGCGCGCTGCCATCCTCGGCTGGGTTTACAGCCCATACCGCATGACCGATATGCTGAATGGCATCCTGGATGCCTCGGATGTGAGGCAGAAGGAAAGGCAAATTTCATTGCAGGTATACGATGGCGATCTGATATCCATTGATACATTGATGTATGACAATCAGAGTAACGCGGATGAAACGCCTGCTTCGACAGCATTGATCTCCAAAACCATTCCTGTGGATTTCGCCGGTCACCTCTGGACATTGCGCTTCTCACTGGTTGGCGGGCTGGCATCTACAGCGGAAAACAGCAGTGTCTGGCTTGTTTTATTCGGCGGGACGGGTATCAGCCTGCTTTTGTTTTGGTTGACGCTTTCCATGCTTAGAACACGCGTCAACGCGCAGCGGATGGCTGATGAGCTTACCACTGATCTGCGCGAAAGCGAGGAAAAATACAGCATTGTTTTCAACAATGAGATCTATGCGATCTGCATCTATGATCTTGAAACATTAAAAATTCTTGAAGTAAACGAAGCGTTTGAGCATGTGTATGGTTACACACGTGAAGAAATATTATCAGGAATGGATATCCATAACATCACGGCAGAGCAGCAAGCCACAGACGCAGCGATCGTTCAAGTTGCCCGTGAAGGAACCACCTTTATTCCATTACGGTATCATCGCAGGAAAGATGGAACGATCTTCCCGATCGAGATCGTCGCAGGACCATATACCTGGCGGGGACGCAAAGTTATGTTTGCTCTTGTGCACGACATCACCGAGCGCCTTCAAACTGATGCACTCATTAACGAAATGAAGGTAAAGGTAGGGGAACAGGAACTTTATTCAGTGCTTGTTGAAAAGGCCGCGGATGGTTTCTGGCTGCTTGACAAGGCCTTTATAACCGTTTATGTGAATCCCGCGATCGAAGGGATGCTTGGGTATGCACAAAACGAGATGATCGGACGAAGCTGGTACGATTTTGGAGATCCTGAATGGATTGCGCGTGCGCAGGAACTGGAAAAGCGGCGCGAAAGTGGAATACCGGAGGATCATCAATTTCTGTTCATTCATAAAAATGGCAGAAAGGTGTTGACTCGATTAGCCACGACGCCCCTCTACGATCAGGATGGTGAATTTAATGGCGCGCTTGGTGTCCTGAGCGATATCACCAGACAGAAGGAAGCGCAGGATGCGCTTGAGATCAGGGATATGCTCGACACGATTGCAAAATCTTCAGGGATCGGGATGTGCATTATAAATCCGGACTATACGATCGAATGGTTTAATGACCTGTATGCTTTATGGTATGGAGACCTGAAAAACGCAAAGGGCCGACCCTGTTATGAGGTATTTGAGGGAAGGGCTGAGGTTCCTCCAAACTGTCCATTAAGGAAGACGATTAAGACAGGCGAGACTGTAACAGCCGAACGTTCTGGTCTAACCACATCTATTGGCGCTGACAGGGATCTTTTGTTGACCACCTCACCGATCCGTAATGTCAATGGGGAGGTGGTCCAGGTTGTGGAGATCGCACAGGACATCACCGAACGCAAGCAGGCGGAAGCTGAGTTGCAAAAAGTCAGCGGGCAACTCGCCAGTGTTATGGAAAGTACCAGCGATCTCATTGGCATGGTGGACAAGAGATACCGCTATATACTCTTCAATTCAGCTTTTCAAGAAGAGATCAAGAAGATATTCGGCAGAGGAGTCAAACTTGGCAGCTCGATGAGAGAATTGCTGGCAAACCTTCCCAATGATTTCGCCGACTCCACGGAACTCTGGGATCGCGCTTTTGCGGGCGAGGATTTCATAACCACCCAGCAGTTTGGAGACCCAGGAGTGGAGCGCAATTGGTATGAACTGCATTTCAGCCCCATCCGGGACAGCCAGGGTAAGGTCATCAACGCAGTACACATCATCCGTAATATTAGCGAACGCAAGCAGGCAGAAAAAACATTAGCCATTTCAGAATCCCGCTATCGGAACCTCTTTGAAGCGGCGCAAGACGGGGTCCTGATCCTGGACTCACTGACCGGAAAGATCATGGATGTAAATCCATATTTGATCAATTTATTGGGCTTCTCGCAGGAACAATTCCTTGAAAAATACATCTGGGATATTGGATTCGCAGTAGACATGATCGGTAATCTTGAAAATTTTCAGAAATTACAACAGGAACAATTTATTCGTTATGATGACCTGCCGCTAGAAACAGCTCAGGGCGGTAGGATCCATGTCGAGTTCATCAGTAAGGTTTTTTTTGTGGATGGAACGAAGGTCATTGTATGTAACGTTCGAGATATTTCGGATCGCGTTATAAATGAAGAGAAAATTCTCCGGTTGAATATTGAGTTGGAGAAATTGGCAAATATAGATGGATTGACCGGCATTAACAACCACCGCTCGTTGTTGAAACTTGCCGGGCGCGAGTTCGATGTTGCCATGCGTTATCAGCCGCCGCTTTCGATCATGTTCTTTGATATTGATAATTTCAAACAGATCAACGATACCTTCGGGCACGCCATTGGCGATGATGCTCTGATCATGACCATCCAGGCTGTTTGCTCCAAACTCCGTTCTGCCGACCTGATCGGACGCTATGGGGGTGATGAGTTCGTCATCCTGCTGCCTCAGACTACAGCGCAGGATGCACTGCCTCTTGCCGAACGCATCCACGCCAGCATCGCCGAAATGCGATTGGATACCGACAGAGGCGTGCTCACTCTCACGATCAGCATCGGCATCGCGCAATCGATCCACGACGCTTCGCAATCAGATACAGTTGAAGAGCTTCTCCACCGCGCCGATCTGGCTTTATATTCCGCCAAGCAGGCCGGGAAGAATTGCACCATGATCTTTGATGCAGATGCAGCGGGGCTTGGCTGATGACCTTCAATAATTATGCGACGAACAAACAATTTTGTTTGACCCCATGAGAGAATAATTTATGACCAAGAGTAAACCCAAACCAACATGGCCGGCCCGCATAAGAGTTTCAACCCCGCGGAAATTTTGGATCGCATTAAGCCTGCTGATTATCAGCTTGATCGCCACCGTCATCGCCGCGAAGTATTTCAAAGCGGATCCGGAAACGGTTCATGCCGACCAGGCCGCTGCGCAGATAACGGCGGTCAAAAAAACAGTATTGGTGATGCTTCCCTATCAAATTGACCTGCCCGTTAATGTGATCTCGACGCAGGCCATTCGCGAGGAATTCGGAGCCGCCGCTGATCTTAAACTTGACGTGTATTATGAATACCTGGATCTCAACCGCTTTTCCGACCCTGACTATCAACAAAAAATATTTGATCTATATGCAGACAAATATAAAAACAAACAGATCGATCTGGTTATCACCGTCACCGAGCGGATGCTAAGCCTGTGGCTGGCACAGCGCGCGGAAATTTTACCGAACGTCCCCATCGTTTTCTTCGACATCACCACTGAACGTCTGGATGCCTTGAAGCTGCCGTCAGATGTGACTGGCGTGAGCGGGGTATTGGATTACACCAATTCGGCGCAATGGGTATTGGATAAGCTGCCAGCCGTCAACGAGATCGTGATCGTGCACGGCGTGGGGCAAGCCGATCAGGAATATATTCAGCCGCTGCAAAACTTGCAGGAGAAAATGAAAGGGCAGATCAAACTTACCGATCTTTCCAACCTGCCTCTGGCTGAGATCAAGCAAAGGGTGGCGGACCTGCCAAAGAGTTCAGTTGTTTTCTATGACCTCATGTTCGAAGATGCGGCGGGAGTAAAGTATGTTCCCATTAATGTGCTGCGTGAATTGACAGCCGTTTCAGCCGTGCCCGTTATCAGCGGCTACGATGCATTGATCGGGACAGGCACCATCGGCGGCTACATGTACAGCTATGATCATCAGGCCAGGGATGCTGCGCAGATCAGTTTACGCATCCTGCGCGGTGAAGCCGCCAGCGCCATTCCGATCAACAAAGATCAATCCGATCAATTCATTTTTGATCATGTTGCGTTGCAGAGGTATGGCATCCCGCTCTCCGTTTTGCCGCCGGATAGTATTATCATAAACCGGCAGTATTCGGTGTGGGAACTTTACCAGCCGCAGATCATGGCAATAACGGTTGTTTTTGTGATCATGCTCCTGCTGGTGGCATTTCTTGTTATCGTGACGCAGCGTTTGAACAGTGCGCGCCTCGGTTTGAGCCGCCTCAATATTGATCTGGAAGATCGAGTTCAGGAGCGCACCCTGGCGCTCAGCGAGACCAATCACGAGCTTGAATTGGAGATCACGAACCGCAAACTTGCGGAAGATGATTTACGTGTATCCGAGGAAGAATTTAGATTAGCCTTTACCATC
>CAIWRB010000185.1 GCA_903914955.1 uncultured Chloroflexota bacterium
CCTTTAAACCAAGAGAAAGCAGACCTGCCAAAAAAAACAGGTACAACCTTTTTTTCCAGGGCAATTCCGCCACTAAAAACGCAAAACAAAGAATCATTATCGACTCTTTAAACCCTACACCTAATGGGATTATGACAAGAAGCCAAAGGTACCTTTTTTGAATAAAAAATAAAACAAATATTGTAAAAAAAAATAAAGCTGGCATATCCCAAGGGTAAAGCCTCAAGGCCAATTTCATTCGGGCGATATCCATATAACCGAAAGAAATCCCGGCAAATATTCCAAAAATATAAAATAGAGACCGTCTTTTAAAAAACCATACAAGGGAAAGAGCTATGATAATGAACCAAAAGGCCGTCCATAACCCAACTGCCAACTCCAACGGAGTCTCGGCGGAAAAAATCAAGTTGTCTTCAATCAACCGAGTGCTAATGGAAACGGTCCAGGCGGCTAATCCTGTAGAAAATAGTCTTGGGCGCCAGGCCGTCTTGAATTTATAATAGTCTTCAAATCCATTAGCCAATGAATAAAATGTTTCTCGAGTATCGTTCTTGGGAAAAGCCATTGTGGTAGCTTTTACAAACAGAATAATGGCAATAGCGGCAACAATAATCACCGGAACAACATAATCGATCAATACAGATTCAGATAAATACCTTTTATTGATTTTCATCGAACCATCCTCTCAAATACATACTCTTTGGCGAGCCAATCAGATCCTAGAGGCTCTTTCGTCAACATCTTTCAAAGTCTTATGTTGAACACCCGCATTGATTTCCATTAATTGAGGTTCCTCGTGAACCAAATCTAAAACTTCCTTCCAGATGAAGTCATCGCGACCAGCGAAGCGGGAATAAACTTCCCGCATGAACTCCAAATCCTCGGGCGTGTCCACCGTCCAACGGTAATCGCCGAAGTCGGTGATGTGCTGGAGGATAGCAATATTGAATCCGCGCGGGGAAAGGCCAGTTTGCAGAGATCGGTTTTCAGTGATCAGTTTTACGCCTTCATAAAAAAACGGCATAACATGCTCACGGTGCTGAGGTTCCTTTGCTTCTTTCCACGCCTTTTTCAAGGCTATAAAAGTACAGGCTTCAACATCCAAACCAATCGGATACGTTCGCGTCCGAGGGGGCGGAAGCCGATTCGCTGCAAAATCCACTGATGACTGATCACTGATTATTGCATTTACTACGTTGTCGATCAACACAGGATCAATGACGGGACAATCGGCTGTGATGCGGACGACCACATCCGCTTTGGCTTGGGAGGCAGTTTGATAATAACGGTCAAGCACATCGAACAGACTGCCGCGAGTAAAGGGAATTCCGCTAAAGTCACAGTATTCCGCTACGGGGTCGTCGGATGTGTCTGTCGTCGTGGCAAAGATGACTTCGTCCAGAGTCTGCGCTCGTGAAGTGCGCGTGTAGACGCGAGTCAACATCGGCTGGCCGGCGATATCTGCGAGAATTTTCCCGGGCAGACGGGATGAAGACATGCGTCCTTGAATGATGGCAACTACTTTTGGCTTCATGCAGATTGTGCTTCCGAGGGAATCGGCAATGGCATGACAAATCCCTTCGCGCGGAATTTTTCGATATAGTCGCGCACCATCCAGTAATCAAGACCGACCTGTTCAGCAATCTCGAAGACGGACAGCTCGCCTTCAAATCTCATCATGATCTTTTCAATGGCGCGGTTGAGCGCAAAGTTTTCATGCCAATCGACCCACAGATCATTGCCACTTAGAAAAACAGGGCCGCGGAAGGTACGCTTTGGAATGTAGTTTGTGGCAAAGATACGCACTACTTGCTCGGCAATTTCAGCAGATCCGCTTAACATTTCATCATGAATAATATCGAGATTATCATCGGTGGTGTGATACTCGTCATAAGGCCAGCGATTGATGGAAATGCTGGGGACATTCACACCAGGGCCATTCATCACACGTTCATCGTTCGGCGGATAATCAGCAAAGAATCTTTCCTCATGCTGAATATTTTTAACAACAGAGCTGGCAATTCGATCCAGCACATGATCATGCTGGCGGGTATGATGCCAGGCAATCTTATTTTTGTTACCCGTCATCTCCATGAAAATACTTCCGCGCATATTTTGAATGAGCTGCTCGTTATGAGAAAGCCATACGATCGTGCCGATGGTCTCAGGCCCAAACCAAAAGCGGACACTCATCGAGCCGGCTGGCAGAGGTTTTTCAGCGAGTCGCCGGGCCAGATCAATAGCGCTGACCACGCCCGCGCCATCGTCATTGGCTTGCATGGGATGGCAGGTATGCGCCTGAATGACAATCTCGCCTGCTGATGGGTTTGGTCCGCCTTCAGGATGAATGACAGCGGTTGCAATTTTGAATCCGCGCTTCGGATCAGTGACGAATTCAGACTTGATGACAGCTCGATATTTTTTGTCGCGCGGGAGTTTATCGAATACATTCTTCGGTACGCAGAATCCCCAATCGCGATCATAATATTTGAACACCCACGGAATGGCATGCGGACGTTTTTCGTTGAAATGTAAATGTGGCTGAAGTTCCTCAAAGGTAAATGCCCCATCCACTGGGAGGGAATACGAAATAATGTGAAGTGGGTTGTTCTTAAAATCCACTACACGCTCACCGCCTTCAATTTCAAGGTATGCCTCGTGGACGACAAATCGCTCTGGAACTTTCCATGTCCATGCTGCTTCAAGAGGCGCATAAGTCTCTATTTTGTAATTGGACGAATCTGGCATATAGGAGCCAATAATCTCAAGAGTCTTATCTTGACCGTCCGATGCCAATGTTCGATGCAATGGAAAGAACTCAGCCAAAATGGATTTCAGGGATGTGTATGGTTTCATAATTTATTTACCTTGATAAACAGAGTTTTGCCTCATCACCCAACCCTCGCCTAAACGCGTCGATGGGGGAAGAGAGTCCCCGCTACCTTTGGGAGCGGGCCAGGGTGAGGATTAATATTTCGGCTCTTCAATATAATGCAATTTCTCAGGGTGCTCACGCACGATGACAGACATGTTATCGTAAAAATCATTCGCCGTCGCAAAATGGACTTTGGCCGCGCCAACCTGAACTTCTTTGATCACGCCATCTGCCAGCAGTTCATTCATACCAGGCACAATATACGTCTTCACGCGCGCACTCTTACGGACAAACATCGAATATTTTTTGATACGCGGCTCACGATCATAGCCCATATAGATGCCAGAAAATTCCTTTATGCGGCGATAGTCACAACCTACATTGTATTCAATATAATGATGCATCGAAAACGTGCTATTAAAATCCAGACCAATGCTCACGATCGTGCCGTTCGTTTTGTGGAACAATGCGAAAGCAGAGTTCGGACCGTACGCTTCCATGTCGTCCGTTTTGGAAAATTCGTCGGCGCGCGCGCCCCAAACCGAGAAACTGTAGATCGGATGCGGAGTCCGCTTCGCGTCAGGTCTGATTCGGGCGAGTTCGGTGATCATGCCCATCTTCGACGGCGTCTCCAGCACATCAAAATAATGTGTCTCCGTCCACGATTGAAAATTGAACGCAGGGAACATCACTGTTCCAGTTTTTCCAACCAGCTCGCGCATCACATCAATGACCGTATCCGCGCCGCCCTGCACGCCACCCAGCGATTTATACGATGTGTGGACGATGATCGTATCGCCCTGCTTGACACTGGTCTGGCGAAATCCGTCGAACAATTCTTTATGGTTCAACATATTAATTCCTTTCAATGAGACTTCGATAACTATTCATCAACACTTTGGCATTCTTTTTCCAATCCGCTCGCATCTCAGCGGACCTTCGGCTGGCTCGGCCGATCTCGGACAGTTTCTCCCTTTGAGAGATCGCCGCGAGAATTTTTTCAGCGAGAGAATCGGCATCGCCATCTTGAAACAACCAGCCGTTTTCATTTTCAACAATCCATTCCTTGTTCGCAGGAATATCAGAAACCAAACAGGGCAAACCACATGCCAGCGCCTCCATCAACGAAACAGACGAGCCATCCACATGCGAAGGCGAAATATAAACATCTGCCATATGATACCAGCGTGGCAAATCCGTTTGCGATATCTGCCCGCCAAAAGTGACTCGATCCAGCACACCTTCGCTTTGCAATATCTGACGAAGTTGTGCGCTTTGTGAGCCGCCGTTCAGCAAAATTAAATCCACGTTTTCATTTTGCTGCGCCACTTTAACAAACGCGCGCGCAAGTACATCCACGCCGTAGCGGGCTTCCCAAGAGCGGTTGCAGAAAAGAGTAAAGGTCAAAGGTTGAAGGTCAAAGGGTTTAGGTTTGAAATGTTCGAGGTCAACGCCCCAGGGGAATACAACCGTTTTTTCAGGATTCATTCCGCAAGCAACGGCTTTGTCTTTTGTAACATTGGCATCACTGGTGAAAAAAGTGGAACGTTTCAACGTGTAACGTGTAACGCCTTCCCACCATTTGCTGCGATGAACATCGTCCATCAAATCGAATCCCCATGACATGCTGAGGACGGGACGAAATCCACTTAGTACCGCAATGAACGCGCAAGTTTGAATCGGGCCAGCGTGGATTAGGTCAGGCTTTATCTCCTTGGTCAAACGTCGAAAGTCGAAAGCCAACTTTGCGAGATTGCTCCAGCGAAATGGTTCGCGTCCGCCTTTCCAGATGACTTGAGTTACATTTTCAGGAACGGGACGATCTTCCATCTGCCTTCTGTTCCCTTCCAGTTGGACAAAGAATATTTCATGTCCCTCATCTGAAATGGATTTTAGGAAGCGGTAATCGTGTGTGGAGTAACCGAGAGTGAAATAAAGGATACGCATATCAACATTATCACGTTTAAGTGTTCAAGACCCCTAAATCCGTCCAGCGCAATTCTTTGCCCAGAGGCATATCCGTCAGAGCTTTGGTCCCGATGACACTCTGGATTTGATCGGGCTTGATCGCTCCAAGCGTAGCGGGACGAAGGATGTCGATCATATCACGCGTAAAAGACTCACCCGCTTTGATGTCACGCGCCGCGCGCAGGCAGCGGCGCTGTACGATCTGCGTCTCCTGTTCATTCTCTGCAATAAATTTATCGGAGCTTCCAAGCGAACGCTCCAGCAAACGAGTCTCTTCGACCATCTTCGCCCAATTCTCAGGGTTCATCGCAAATTTATGGTCTGGTCCTTCGCGGTCATTGCTGTCTGTAAAGTGACGCTCGATCACACGCGCACCCAATGTCACTGCGCCGAGGACGGGCGCAACAGAATGGGTGTGATCCGATAAACCTAAAATCACATCGGGGAACATGGTCGCAAAAGTTTTTAAAACATTCAAATGCAAATGATCGTAATTCTTCGGACTGGCAGTGTAATTAGTGTTGCATTGCATCAAGACCAGTTGCTTATTAATTTTCAAAATAGCGTGGACAGCCTTTTGCACATCGCCGATCGTGGATGCGCCTGTGGCGATGAAGAACGGCTTGCCTTTGCTTGCCATTCGTTCCAGAGCTTCGATCCAGTCAATCTCACCTGATCCAGCTTTATAAACTTCCACATATTGATCGAGAAAATCAATTGCCTCGAAATCATAAGGTGAGGAGAAATAATCAATGCCGGCTTTGTTACATTCTTCAACCAGAGTCATGGACCAGTCAAATGGAATGGACGCGCCTTTGTAAACTTCAAACACTGATTTCTTCCACGCTGCCTGATGCGAAACCTGTCCGCCATTCATGGCTTTGAAACCATAATCAGAGACGATCTTAGGCGCATCAAAATTCTGGAACTTGGCCGCATCCGCGCCAGACTCTTTCGCGAGATGGATCAATTCTTTCGCGCGATCCAGGTCACCGTCATGATTGGCAGCGATATCTGCAATAAAGTAAGTGGGATGGTTTAATCCAATTGTGCGCTTGCCGAATTTAATTTCCATAAATCCTCCATTTCTGTGGATAAAGGGCCTAATATCTGTGGATAACTTGGGTCTGGCTGTGGATAACTCTGTGCGAGGGAGAGTGAAAACCCCGTCGCTACAGTTGATAACCACGTATTTTTTGTGGATAACCTTGTTGATATTGTGTAAAAAACTCGTTCAAACCTGTGGAAAACTTAGGGAGAGACTCACCCAGATCTGTGGATAACTTGTTGACAGATAGCCACAAGTTGTGGGAACGGCGGGCAGTAAGGTTGGAGGAGAGGATAGATTTTGGAGAAACTTCACTCTCCTTCAAACTAAATTTGCGTGCAATCTCTATTCCGAACTGATATTTACTCATAGGTTGCGGGCCGACGAGGTGATATAAACCTGTCAATTCATTTTTCAACATTTTCAACAGGGTTCGTGCTGTGTCATTGACCAGCATGGGGCAAAAGATCACATCGGTGAATCCGCTCATACTTTTGTTATGCGTAAGATTATGATGGAAGAATTCTGCAAGGCTTCTTTTTCCGCTTAAACTCCATCCGTAAAAATTGACACGCGCCACGATCGCATTTTGATTTTCAGCAAGCACCGCCTGCTCACCATCCAATTTTGTTTGTGAATAAACCCCAAGCGGGCTGGGAGTATCATCCTCGGTATAAAAGCCCTCTTTTTGACCGTCAAAAACGGCGTCAGTTGAAATATGTACGAACAAAATCCCGCGTGCTTTGCAAGCTTTTGCCATTTGCGCTGGCAAATCTGTGTTCATGAGATGAGCAAGGTAGGGGGTGTTCTCACAGGCGTCCAGGTCCGCAAGAGCTGCGCAGTTGATCAACCAATTTGGCCGTGCATCGTCGAGAACGGAATCCACAGCGCCGGGATTCAACAAATCAAATTTCAAAATAGTATACGGTGCACTGGTTAACTTCCCGCGATCAACGCCAATGATCTCATTTTCCATCATCGCTTCTTGCGCGAGATTAATTCCGAGCAAACCACTGGCTCCCGTAACGAGAATGCGAGCCATGTTTTATCCTTCGAGCTTGCCTTGTGTAAACAGTTCTTCGAACGGCGCGATATATTTTTTTATGCCTTCGACATCGAGCCATTCGGAATTGTTATCGCTGGAATAAACAAAACCTTCGTTGAGCGGTTTGCCTTTATCCTGCCATGAATAACCAAACCAGGTGGCTTCAGCGGGTTGAACGACAAACATGTTATCAACTTCAATTGTGTGACGCGCTTCATCCTCGGAGATAAGAACTTCGTGAAGTTTTTCGCCGGGCCGAATGCCGATAATATTAATCTGCGCATTCGGCGCGATGGCTTGTGCTAGGTCAATCACTTTTGTGCTGGGAATCTTTGGCACAAAAACTTCGCCGCCTTCCATTTGCTCAATACAGCTGATTACAAAACGGACTCCCTGATCAAGCGAAAGCCAGAAGCGGGTCATGCGGTCATCGGTGACGGTGATCTTGCCACCCGCGCGCTGATGGAGAAATAACGGAACAATCGAACCTCGTGAGCCGACGACGTTCCCGTATCGGACGCACGAGAATCTGGTTGCTGACCCACCGGCATAAGCGTTGCTTTGAATGGTTAACTTCTCCCCGGCCAGTTTCGTGGCCCCGTAAAGATTCGCCGGGCTGACAGCTTTATCAGTACTGACCATCAACACTTTTTTCACGCCCGCATCCAGAGCGGCTTCAACCACATTCGCCGTGCCCATGATGTTGGTCTTGATCGCCTCCATGGGATTATATTCACAAGCAGGCACCTGCTTCAATGCTGCCGCATGGACAACAATATCCACGCTATGCATGGCACGCAGAAGTCGTTCGCGGTCACGAATATCTCCAATAAAATAGCGCAGTCGCGGATCGTTATAACCGCCGACCTGCATTTCGTGCTGTTTCAATTCGTCGCGGCTGAAGACAATTACCTTCTTCGGCTGTTTTTCTTCAAGCAGAATTTTAATGAATTTCTTGCCGAAAGATCCAGTTCCGCCGGTGACGAGTACAACTTGATTTTTCCAATCCATAATAAGTTCTCCTATTTTTTCTTAACCACGATCAACGGATACTGTCCGTTTTCGGCAAAAAACTTCGGAAATAAATCTTCGAGCCAGAACACAAATCTCAAAAACATTCTTCCGCCAATTGGACGAACGAACCAACGCAAAAATCGAGTGCTCAAACTGCGCCAGGGTTTAATCTCGATGGCCATCATCGAGCCGATCTCGCGCCTGAGCCACTCAGGCGTCATTTTTTGGACAAAGGTACCCGTGGCATTTGCTTCGTTCTGCCATTCTTTTTTCTTTTTTGCAGAGCGACCTGACAACCTACGCCTGAAACCGATCAATGGTTCAGTAACCATCGTCAGGCGGGGCTCATGCCAACCATTAACAATAGCAGCAGTCCGCCCGCTTGCGAGTACTCGGTAAATTTCCCTGTACGCCCGCGGATGTTCCGTTAAACCTAAATGATGAATAGCGTGCATGGAAACAACCCCATCAAAAGCCTCTTGTTTGAATGGCAGATCGGCAAGGTCACCTACAACGAATAAGCCATGATTGCCAATTCTCTCACGCGCCTCACGCAAAGCTTGAATGGAAATATCCAGGCAGACGCGCTTTTGGTATCCCTGCGAATAGACTTTATATTCTTCATATTGTACAGGGCCAGAACCTGCGTCCAAAATAAATTTACCAGTTGAAAAGAGTCCATTCATCACACGCAGTCGGGTCTTGTGAATGTATTCGCGCGAAACCGGACGCAGGTCTTCGTAACGGGCGTTTTGATACAACCCGTCCTCTTCCTGCTGCCAGCCGATCTCATCATAGAATTCGCGTACTTTTTGTTTTGTGTCGTTTGTCATGTTTACCTATCGTAATGCAGACTGAAGTCTACATTACCATTATCTATTACGAACTAAAATCCGCACTCCAATCATTTCCACGTGAATGGTTCATTCACCAGGAAATCAAATGTATCTTTGAATTGCGCCAGACCTTCTTCGCTCAAGACTCTTTCCAAAGGCCAAACATCAAGATCATCCCAGAAATTCATCAAACGCCACGGGAACGAACGCGGGTATTCAAAGAAGAAACGATAAGCATAATTCCACGCGAATTCGGTTTGCTTTTCATCCAACTGATGAGCGGGAATATCCGCCAAAACTTTTTCGAGGGTGGCATAGTATTCATCCCAGGAATTTGGGTCGAGGGTGAAGCCGCGTCCACGATAATGGGTTTCGCCGCAGGAGACGACTGGGCGGCCATTCATGGCAGTTTCAAGCCCGACAGTGGTGGTGTACGCCAGACCGACATCGGCGATTTCGATCAAATCGTAGGTGTTAATCTTATCCAACGCGCCGATGACATGAATATGGCTGGGGAGTTCAGGCAAAGCCTCTCGCACAACCGTCCCCATGGATTTGGCTTGCGGAACAAGTTTTTCGCCGGGGTGAACACGGATCACCAGTTGCACGTCAGTTCGTTTCGCAAAATATTGGACGGTCTTCGTAATCCACTCAGTCATTGAGGCGGCGAAGATATCACGGCCAAGAGTGAGACTGTCACCAAGAACATTCGCGGCGAGCATTACTATGGGACGGTCGTCCAGGTTGAGCAGTTTGCGAGTCTCTTGCGCACCTTGCGATGACACGTATTGCCACAAGCGTTTTGATTTTCCCCACACGCGCGCTCCGCGGCGGGCATTTTCCAAATCAGCCACGCGCTCGAACATTTCATCGGTGATCGGCAAATGACAGCGCGCGTTCACGATGTAATCTGTGTCCTGCTGCATGATGGATGAATTTTGCGCGATCCAAATTTGTTCACGCTGGTCGTTGAATTCATAGGTGACTGCGTCAATATTTAAATAGCGCGCTACGCGGAAGACAACTCCCATTTCGAGAATTAATCCATTTGGGATCAAAACGACATCGGGCTTATGAGATTGTAAATATTCAAACGTGGCTTGTGCAGCGAATGTATTGCGCTGAATTCGCAAGTCATATAACGCACAGTCGCTTGCGTCGTTCATGTTCACTTCTTCACGCATTAATGTGTACTGCACATCCCAGAGCGAAATCTCTTTTATGTCAGCTAGGAGAATATCTGGAAGAACCGTCGCAGGTCGAAGGTCAAGCATTGAAGTATGCTTGACCAAAGGTGATAAGGAAGCGAGGGCATCTTTTGTGTGAAGGATTCTTTGCCGTTGTGAAAAACTATCCTTTTGCTTGTGCCACTCAGAATATGGCAATGTCAATAAAGTAACTTTATGTCCGAGGCCCGCCAGTACCAATCCAAGATATGCAGATTGCTCGATCCAATAATGAAGGGTTGCGAAGAATAAAATATTCTTACCGGGTTTTGCGTTTTTCGCAAAGGGCTCAACAACAGCACATGCCGCAGGCAGGGATTTTTGCAAACGATCCAAATTGAAATGATCTTTACGTGGACGATTCCGCTGCCGAAGCATCCAATCGATTTCGGCAGTAAAGGGCAGGCCGCCCAAAAAATTCTTAAGAGTGGAATTTGCAGCCACTAATCTAACTTCTCGATCTTCCAATTCAAACGCGGACGAACGGGACCAACGCGCGGCTCGCCCCATTGCATGCCTGGCGCGCCGGAAATATCCACGTTGAAAGCGAGAGCGTTCTCATCCATAAAATAACGGCGCACTCCAAACGAACTCGCGTTTACGCCAAGACTATAGCGGCCTTCGTTGAAAATATCGGCGGGGATTTCGGCGCGGCTGACGTAACGACCCGACTTGCGTGAATCATATTTTTCAAAGAGTTCTGGCGCGTCGGTATCAAACGAAGTGAGCACAAACTCACCGCGCATGGTACTGAGATAAAAGCCGACGCGCAGACCTGTGATGGACGCATCTAGTTGATATTCAAATTCAACGGTGACTGGCTCAATGGAGCGGACGGTATCAATGACTTTGCCGCTTTTGTTCTTGACCTTCAAACTGATCGGTCTAAATGGAGAACTCGAAGCTGGGACATCTTCCCCATCCCAAAGACGCTCGCCTGCCTGCGCCTGCCCCGATGAAAGATAAAAGTCAACGGCTTCCTGTGTGGGCGCACGCATGATCAATTGGCCTTTGTTCAAAACAATAGCTTCCTGAGTAAGCCGCATAATCGCGGACATGTTATGGCTGACGAACAAAACCGTGCGGCCTTGCTGTGCCACGTCACCCATTTTGCCAAGACATTTGCGCTGGAATTCCGCATCGCCCACCGCGAGCACTTCATCCACAACGAGGATCTCAGGTTCTAGATGTGCAGCAACTGCGAAAGCCAAACGCAGATACATGCCTGATGAATATCGCTTAACAGGCGTATCGATGAATTGACTGACTTCAGAGAAATCGACAATCTCATCAAACTTGGATTCGATCTCGGCATTCTTCATGCCAAGGATGGCACCGTTCATGAAAATATTTTCACGCCCTGTCAGTTCGGGGTGAAAACCAGTGCCCACTTCGAGGAGCGAGCCAACACGTCCACGCACAGAAACGGTTCCTAAAGTTGGCTCGGTAACGCGGGAAAGCACCTTGAGCAAGGTGCTTTTGCCCGCGCCGTTTCGTCCGATAATTCCAAGAACCTTTCCTTCCTCCACATCGAACGTGACATCTTTCAACGCCCAAAAAGAAGCGGTGTTGGTTGTACCGCGCGCCCCTTTGCCAGTCAACGCCTTATACATGCGAACGGGAGTCATAGCTGCATCCACAAGCACTTCGCGCAACATGCCATATTTAAATTTAGTCTGCGCCGCACCGATGCGGTATTTTTTGCCGAGATCTTTTACACTGATTGCTGTAGTCATAATTAAATGGTGTCCGCGAAGGTTTTTTCCATGTTGCGGAAATAGAACAATCCGCCAAAAAGAATAAGGAAAGAGATCGTCACCGAAACCCAAAGTGAGGTATCTGGTCCATTGCCTGAGCCAAGCAGCGCCCAGCGGAAGCCGTTGACCACACCAGCCATCGGGTTCAAGGAATAAGCTAATTGCATTTTTTCAGAAAACCCCGCAGAAGAATATATAACAGGCGTAATGAACAGCCAAAACTGAGTTAGGAACGGGAGCGCATAGTTCACATCACGGTACTGAACATTAATCGCAGCCAACCATAAAGACACACCCAAGGCTGTGACGATGGCCAGGATCAGGAATAGCGGCAAGGTCCAGAGTACGTTCCAGGCTGGGCTGACTTTGAAATAGACCATCATACCGATCAACACGATGAATGCGATCACGAAATCCACGAGGCCGCCAAGCACCGAAGCGATGGGCAGGATAAGCCGCGGAAAATAAATTTTCGTGATCATGTTGTGATTTGATGTGAGCGAGCGGCTGGCCGAATTAAGCGCGGCCACGAACAAACCCCAAGGCAGAAGGCCTGTGTATGAAAAAATGGGATATGGGATTCCATCTGACTGTACTTTTATCACTCCTCGTGTAAATAGGAAATTGAAGACAAGCATCGTCAAAACAGGTTGAATGATCGCCCATAGCGCGCCAAGCAAAGTCTGCTTGTAGCGGACTTTGATATCGCGCCAGATCATAAAGAAGACCAACTCGCGATATATCCACAAGTCACGCAGATTAAGAGCAGCAAAACCTTTGGGCGGTTTGATGTAAATTGTGGTTGGTTCGTGCTTGATAAGTTCAGTCATTAATTTTGTTCCCAAGTTTACAAGTTGAAAAGTTTGAAAGTTCAAACCTGTAAACTTTCTAACGGATTTTATCTCGATTGACTTTGAACCATTCAATCGTGCGCTGCATACCTTCTTCAAAAGAGACTTGCGCGCCCCAGCCAAATAATTCCTTCGCGCGCGAGACGTCGAGTCCACGGCGGGGCTGGCCGTTGGGTTTATCAGTTTGCCAGACCAGGCTGCCCTGGAAACCTGTCATTCGCACGATCATCTCGGTCAGATCTTTGATCGAGATCTCATAGCCAGAACCAAGATTCACTGGCAGGTCGCCGTTATATTTTTCGGCGGCAGTGACGATCCCTTCGGCGGCATCTTCTACAAATAAAAATTCACGAGTCGGAGATCCATCTCCCCAGACTTGCAATTCCTTGTCACCGCGTGCACTTGCTTCCACAGCCTTGCGGATCAACGCGGGGATGACGTGCGAGGTGGCCAAATTGAAGTTGTCCCGCGGGCCGTATAAATTGACAGGCAAAAGGAAAATCGCGTTGAAGCCATATTGCGCACGATAGGCCTGCGCCTGCACCAGCATCATCTTCTTGGCGAGCCCGTAGGGAGCGTTCGTCTCTTCGGGATAGCCAATCCATAAATCATCCTCTTTGAATGGGACAGGCGTGAATTTGGGATAAGCGCAGACTGTGCCGATCG
>CAIWRB010000186.1 GCA_903914955.1 uncultured Chloroflexota bacterium
AGCCCAATCTGTAAATTCTCAGCCTGTTCTCCAAGCATTTGCCTCAAATGGACACGCCAAATATGCGCAATTACCTTTGGTTGTCTGATTACCTTATAACTCAAATGAAACGCACCCAATGCATTTCAGTGGTTATGGAGTGGCTGATGGATCGACGGCGGATACGGCTGTCATCGAAGGCCAGCTTGGCGGCGATGCGCGCGAAGCATTGGAAAGCCTGGCTGCCGAAGCCATCGCGCGGGCGCGCGAAGGCCTGGATAATGGCAACACCGACGCTGGCGTCGAACTGGGGAAAACCATTCTGGAATTGATGGATCAGTGGGAACAGCAGGTTGTCAAACCTGCGCTTGAAGCCGCTGGCACATCCTGCCAGGCTGGCAAGGATGCCATGCGCGATTTGATCGACTTGGAGCGCATGCGCCAGCTCTTGGGCGTTGACTCTTCCCCCGACAGTATGGCAAAGATCTTCGAGCTGGCCCAGAGCGGAGCCATCGTGTGCATCAAAGAGGAGTACCAGCGCTGCGTCAATGATCATGTCATCACTGGCATGATCCCCTGGTATGTTGACCAACTGCGCGTGAGGGAGCTTGGGATGGATGGTGGAGGAGGCGGCGGGGCTGAAAAGGAGGGTTTGATCCTGGCACGTGATCTGACTACCAAGTGCCTGACCTTTGAGTTGCAGTTCCATTCGGAAGGCAATTTTGTGGCTGGCGATGCCGGTTACTCATCAACGGTGGATGGCAAAATCATGCTGCATTTTGATCCCAACACATTTACCATCAAGGGCAATGGCCCGCTTGATAATCTATCCTTTGAATTCAGGACGCCAAAAGGTGGTAAAGGCATGAGTTGTACGGTCACCAGTAATACCGGTGGTTCAAACTTCGAAACAAAGGCGCTAGAATATGTCCAGGAGCAGCGCGACCAGGTTGACCCAAACTCGCCGTCCCAGTATTACCTGAAGGATTTCAACCTGCTGTATTTCCCGGGTGTCACCAGTGAAAGTTATTTCGCCCACTGCATTCTGACCGACTCCGATGGACACCAGACTATCAATGATTATGCCGCCCCGCCAAGTGGATATTGGACAGGTATTTTCTTTATGGTTCACAAGGATGAATTGAACGCTGGAAGTGCCGGTCCGATCGACCCTAGTCAGCCGCCCATGCCGGATATGTCCGGCATCGCCATCGGCGCAATGCCACCCATACCGGCGCCGGAAATGCCTGAAGATGGCGGTTTCTTCATCAATGAATTTGACATGACCCCCGGTGATGCGCTGATAGCCAGCAAGGAATGGATCAAGAATGAAGCCTCGGTCGACGTCACCGAAGCTGGCACGATCAAGTTGGTGCACAAGCCCGGTGAATGATCTTTCAATGTCTTTCCAGCGGTAAAATATCTTCATGAGTGTAAACCGCTGGAATGAATTGATCGTAGGTCTGCCTAGGGCTGTGCTGACTACTTGGCTCATCCGTTGGTATTTTTTGAATAGATCAGACAGAAGGTATAATTTATAAAAACATGGAGCTCCCAAACAAAATTTACGCATACATATCCATCAGAAAAATTACCGATTAATTGCTTTCCGAGAGTCATGCTGCAGGAAAATCTAAAGCAAAGTTTTCCGCTCCTTCGGCTTCAACGAGACAAACATTAGTCAATTTGCGAAAGGCCTTGCATACCAGAATTGAATGGATTAAAGATATTCCAAATGCTATTATCTCGTTGCTTACAAAGCTGCACTTGCTACTACAATCTACAAAGGAAAACTATGAATACAAAACTTGTTTCCTTTTTATTATTTGCAAGGAATAAAAAAAAGACAACTATCCTGCCTGTTATCTTGTTGATAAGTATCTTCATTTTGTCTGCATGCGGGCAGTCTGCACCGTCAGTTACTGAAACCCCAGTATCTATATTCACTTTTACTTCTGCTCCACCCACAGCGGCAGAAACGCCTGTACCTGCGACGAAAACGCCCGTGCCTGCAACAAGCAAAGCGACTATCGTCCCGATACCTATTCTTGATATTGGTAGCACTGAAATTTCTCCAAAAGATGAAATGGTTTTGCTTTATGTGCCACAAGGTAAATTCCTGATGGGCTCAACTTATGAGGATGCACTTGCTTCCACTAATGAAAAACCACAACATTCTGTGACGCTTAAAGCCTTCTGGATTGACCAAACCGAAGTGACCAATGCCATGTACGCAAAGTGTGTCGCTGATAATAACGCTTGTATATTGCCAATCTATAAAGGCTCGAACACACAGTCAAGTTATTACGGCAATTCTGAATTTGATCATTATCCTGTTCTATTTGTGGATTGGGACATGGCAAATTCTTATTGCTCATGGGCAGGACGTGAATTACCCACCGAAGCTCAGTGGGAAAAAGCAGCCAGTTGGAATGATCTTAAGCAGGAAAAATATATTTATCCCTGGGGTAATGATTTCAACGGCTCAATTGTAAATTTCTGTGACAAAAATTGCACCTTTGATTCGGCTGATAAAAATTCAGACGATGGCTTTGCTGATACATCCCCAGTAAAAAATTATCCTGATGGCATTAGCCCCTACGGCGCGTATGACATGGCAGGCAACGTTTTGGAATGGGTGAATGATTGGTATCAGAGTGATTACTATGTAACGCTTGGAGATAACACTTCCAATCCGCAAGGCCCTGCCAGTGGTGACAGTCGAGTGCTGCGTGGCGGCTCGTGGGAAGAATTCGATTTCTTTGTCGGCTCTGCCTCCCGAAACTGGGACAACCCGACGGTTGCCAACGACTACATCGGTTTTCGTTGTTCCCGCTCACTTCCCTAGTTCTGTTTTTATGTAGTAATTGCAGACTGCTGGTGTAAGACTGCAGGTGTATAAGAAACTTGATCGAATTACACTGAAGAGGAACTCAATCGAAAGCATATCAGCCGGGGAATATTAGGGCGAGATGTTTTCAGTGAGTAAACAAGCGGGATAGAGATTTATTCCAATCAAACTTTATGCATTCCCTCTGAAAAAATTTATGTAAAAAACACGTCAAAAGCGCATGATTTATTACGTTTTTATCACCTGTGCCGGTAACTTGGTTCATCCATCTGATTTTTTGGCTGAAATTTCGACCAGGGGATTTTCCTTTTACCCCCAAGGTGGGCTCGGTTTATAGTTCAAACACACACGGAGATCATCTGAAAGAATTTTTGTAAACGCACACCGATCACAAGCAGCAAAACACAATTCGATTTCATATCCTGAACTTCGATAAATAATATTCACCCTTGTTCGTTTACTTCTTGACCTGCAAAGATGTAGGTCAGTTCTGATACGTCGTATGGTTAGCTAGTTTTTGGTGCAAAACTCAGAAATGACGTGGACGGCTGAATAGAAACAGCGTTTTGCACCGAATTGATATTTAGAATTTTCGTACCTTAACAAACGAATAGCTCCAATTATTATGTTCGTCCGAGAACGGCCAGGTTACCGGCGATCACTCCCCAACCAACCCAGCATTGGAAGCCTGTTTCACCAAGATTTAGACAGCGACCCAATCCATGAGCCCGCTTCAAGACGCTGATACGGCCTTCAACACCTGCATGCCAGTGACGACCTTTCACGAACCAAGGCTTGTGTTCGTGCTTTAAGCGAGCCTTGGAACGGTAGCTTCGTTTCGGAATGACCACATAACGAACCCCCAAGTCATGAGCAAGCTTTTCGTTGGGATCAGAAGATAGACCACGATCGGCACTGGCTTGAACAGGAGGATGCTGGAAGGCTTTGATGTGAGCCTTAAGCTTGGCTTCCATTGTTTCTCCTCACTCGGGTTGCCATCCAAAATACGGTAATGGCTAACAATGCCACCCTCAACTTCATTGAGCCAGATCTTGTGTCCATACTCCACCGGCTTTGCTTCCTTGCCACGCACGATGATATCGGCATGCTCTTCGAAGATACTGACGATCTTGTCTTTTGCAGGCACCTGCTCACCTTTCAAGATCCGACGAGTTGTTTGTTGGATCACCTGTTGGGCAAGCGGGATGAAATGGTTGAGAGCTTCTACCAGGCGCTTTGCACGGTGTTGGGATTCTTTCTTCAATTGCTTCTGGGTCTGAACTGCCCAGTCAATGGTTTGCTCGGTCATCTCCATTAACTTCTCATATTGTTTTCGGCCTGCTGCCTGGGCTTCCTTCTTCTTGCTGCGCAAGGTTTCACCGATCTTGCGTGATAGCCCTTTTGCAGTTTGGGTGAAATCCTCAAACTCAACCAGGACTTTCTTCCCGACGGTCTTCAAGATCTTTTGACCACGAGCCACAGGACGCGCGAGTACCCGCACGCTATCGCGGATAACAGACGTCCATCACTGGGTGGGCGAATGTTACTTTCCACTACCGTCCCATCGGTCCGCATTTTCCGACCGCGGGTTACCTTGCGCTCTATCGCCAACTGCGTGATCCGTTCATTGAATTTCTCCAGCGTCTTGGGCTGGATCAGATTTGCCCAGCGGATCAGGGTCGTGTCGTCGGGGACCGTATTCAGATACACCCGACAGAATTGTCTCAACCTCAGACTATCACTCACTCACTTGCCTTTCACTGATCCCATACAGCCGTTTCACCACCAACATCCTCAGGATCACATCCACGGGAGTTGAGTTCCTTCCCGTTTGAGTCGTCTTCGGTCTGCGCTGAGACAAATCCTTCTTGTTCAGACGATACAATTTCTCGTCTTCCAGATAGTTGTCGATCTTCTCCATTTCAGGTGAAAGATTGGGAACGTATCCAAGAATTTCTTCAAAAAGCTTGTCAATCGGGTAATGTTCACGTAACATTGGAGTGCCTCTGCGGTTTAGGTTTGGCTTAGACACCTACCTTTTACCAAAGAGGCCTTTCGTTTGTCAATTGTTAATGTGCTGCGGTGCGCCTTTTGCACCAGAAACTAGCTATGGTCGTTTAATCTGTCGATTCAGCACGATCAATTGTTGGCGAAGCAATGCATTTTCTACAACCAGATCAGCTTGGCTGCGTGTCAGATCTGAAATGGCACCGATGATTAGGAATGATGTAGCCGGTTTTTTCCAGAATTTGACGCGCTCTTGTAGCCAACGAATGATTTTGCCCATTTTGCTGCTCCCGGAAAATTATAAGGGTAAAATAGCATGATAACTCTCAATTCCGGGCGGATGAACCAAGTAGCCAGCACAGGATATTGAAAATGATGTATGCGATCTAAGATTGCAGAAGTCATCCAATGAAATTGAAATTATCCGTTATGCGTACAAAATTGCTGAGGCGGGTTTTCAAGCCGCAGTGAACACCATTCAATCTGGTGTGACCGAACGGGAGATCGCGGCTGAAATTGATTCAGCCATGCGCCGCGCAGGTGCGGAAGGAACAGGAATTGATACCATTGTTGCTTCGGGTCCTAACACCAGACCCATCCTCGCCCGTTCGACCTTTCGCCGCATTGAGGAAAATGATTCCGTGTTGCTGACCATCGCTCCGCGCTATGAAGGTTATCACGCAGCAATCGGGCGTATGGTCATGGTTGGCAATCCTGGTAAAGAGATTCGTCGCGCGTTGGATGTTGCCATCCAGGCGCAAGAGGCTTGCGCCGCTGCGCTGCGTCCCGGCATTGAAGGGCGCGAGGTCGAAGCGATAGGCAAGAAGATTGTCAATGAAGCGGGTCTGGGGCAATACTTTCTTTATTCTGGAGTTCACAGCGTCTGCGTGTTCGAATTCGAGCCGCCCATCTTTGGACCAAGCAGTCCGGCAGTCTTGAAGAAAGATATAATCATCTCCATTTATATTCTCATGTTCAACACATCGTGGGGCGGACTGCGCGTGGAGAATGGTTATCTGATTACTGAAAATGGCTTTGAGCCTTTCCATCAAACGCCATACCACATTCAAAAGTAAGGAGTCTTCCATGAAGCGTGTTGGCTTTCAATTCAAAGTCCGCAAGGATCGCCTCGCGGAATATAAGGAACATCACAAACACGCCTGGCCTGAAATGCTGGATGCGCTGCGCGAGACAGGCTGGCATAATTACACATTATTTTTGCGCGAAGATGGTTTGATCTTTGGCTATTTTGAAACAGAAGAAAGCCTCTCTGCGGCGCAGGCGAAGATGGCGGCAAAGGATATCAACACGCGCTGGCAGGAATTCATGTCGCCGTTTGTGGATGCCAACGCACGCCCTGATGAAAACTTTGTTGAACTGGAAGAATACTTCCATCTGGATTGATGCGCATGCCAAGCAATTACCTTGCCATTGACCTCGGTGCAGAAAGTGGACGTGCAATTGTCGCTTCGCTCGCGGACAAGAATCTGACCCTCAAAGAGGTTCATCGTTTTCCAAATATTCCCGTACGGCTGAATGATGGTTTGCACTGGGATGTTCTCCGCCTATGGGGTGAGATCAAAAACGGAATCGCAGCGGCTGTAAAAAACGATGCGCAGATTGACAGTCTGGGACTCGATACCTGGGGCGTGGACTTTGCCCTGCTAGATAAAAATAACTCGCTATTACCCGATCCTTTTCATTACCGCGACGAGCGCACTGACGGCATGTTGGATGAAGCCTTCAAGCGTATGCCGCGTGCAGATATTTTTTCCAACACCGGTATCCAGTTCATGCAGATCAATACCCTTTATCAACTGCTGGCAATGTCTGTGAACAAGTCTCCACTGTTTGATGTCGCAGAAACTTTTGTCACCATCCCTGACCTGTTCAATTATTGGTTGAGCGGTGAAATCACCAACGAGTTCACCAACTCGACAACGACGCAATGTCTCGATCCGCGCAAACGGAATTGGTCATTACCTGTTTTGAATGCCTGCGAAATCCCTGAGCATCTTTTCGGACCTGTTACTGAGTCTGGAAAGTTGCTCGGAAATCTACTCCCCACTGTCGCTGAAGAGACCGGCGCAAACGGCGTGAAAATTGTCATCCCTGCGTGCCATGACACTGGCTCGGCAGTTGTATCCGTCCCCGCGCGGAATCAAGATTTTGCATGGATCAGTTCGGGGACGTGGTCGATCATGGGCGTCGAAGTCCGCGAGCCATGCGTGGATGAAAATGCGCTGGCGTATAACTTTACCAACGAAGGCGGCGTATTCGGCACGTGGCGGCTTTCAAAAAATATCATGGGCTTGTGGCTAATACAAGAATGCAAGCGGACGTGGGAATATCAAGGTGAAGAAATTTCCTACGATGAAATCACGCGTCTAGCTTCCGAAGCGAGGCCTTTCCTCGCGGTCATCAATCCCGATGACAATATCTTTTTCCATCCTGGCGATATGCCCGACCGGATTCGAAAATACTGCGCTAATACGAATCAACCCGTGCCGCAAACAAAAGGTGAAGTACTCCGCGTGGCGCTGGAAAGTCTCGCGTTGAAGTATCGCTGGGTGCTCGAGAAACTGGAAGAACTCACCGCGAAAAAATTCGCGCCGATCCACATCATTGGCGGCGGGACAAAAAATCGGTTGCTGAATCAACTCACCGCGAATGCAACTCATCGCATTGTAGTCACTGGTCCTGTGGAAGCGACTGCCATCGGCAACGTACTCATGCAAGCCATTGGACTTGGACACTTGGGTTCGTTATCTGAGGCGCGTGAGATTGTGCGAGCCTCCTTTGAAGTTGAAGAATGCCATCCCGCCGCAAAAGATGGCTGGGATGAAGCATATAAAAAATTATTGAACCTTTTTTGATGTCATTCTGAGCGCAGCGAAGAATCTCGTAGACTCTCAAAGAGACCCTTCACTTCGTTCAGGGTGACAATTACAGGAATATAAATGATTGAATCACCTTATCCCGAACTTGATGACCTGCTCAAAATGATGGGCGAAGCCGGACGACATCTGGCTGAGATTGAAGCCAGCGAAGGCGCAGCTGGGAATATTTCTGTGTGTTTGCGCTGGCAAGTTGAACTTCGTACACGTTTTCCGGTGATCGAAGAAATTGAATTGCCGCAGCCCGTTCCCGAATTGGCTGGCGCAACTTTTATCGTCAGCGGCTCCGGGCGGCGTCTGCGCGAAATTATTGATGAGCCAACCGCGAACCTGGCATGTATCGTAGTCAACGCAGGCGGTAAGACCGGTAAACTTTATACAGCCTACAACCGCCGCTTCGAGCGTGTGACAAGCGAATTCAATTCACATCTCGCCGTGCATTATGATCAGTTGGTTTCGAATCAAACCAATTTCCACGCAATCATTCATGCCCAACCGCCGCATTTGACATACCTTAGTCACGTGCCGCGTTATCAGGATGAGGCTTATCTCAATACGCACCTGCTCCGCTGGCAGCCGGAGTTGATTATCAATCTGCCTGAGGGAGTTGGCTTTATCCCGTTCCGCATTCCCAGCTCGCCCGAGTTGATGGCAGGCAATGTCGAGTCGCTGCGCAAACATCGTATTGTCATTTGGGCGAAGCATGGCGTGATGGCGCGTTCGGATGTATCCGTCAAACGCGCGGCAGACCGTGTCGAATATGCGGAGACCGCCGCGAAGTATGAATATCTCAACCTTTCGGCTGGCGAAATCGGCGAAGGGCTGAGCGTGGAAGAAATTCAAGCCATTTGCAAAACGTTCAATGTCCAACAAAATATTTTCTAGAGGCAGCCATGACAGAATCAAAAATTGAGCAATCATATAATCTCGCCAAGGAACGCTACGCCGCGCTCGGCGTGGATGTCGGGCAGGTTTTGTCCGCGCTTGAGAAAGTTTCCATCAGTCTGCACTGCTGGCAGGGTGATGATGTCGGCGGCTTTGAAAATCCCGGCGGCGAACTTGGAGGCGGTATTGCAGCAACAGGAAATTATCCCGGCAAGGCTCGTAACGCGGAAGAACTTCGCAAAGACCTCGATGTGGTGTATTCGCTTTTGCCTGGCAGTCATCGCTTGAACCTGCATGCAATTTATCTCGAAGCGGGTAAAAAAGTGGAACGCAATGAAATCGAGCCGCGTCATTTCTCAGCGTGGAAAGATTGGGCGAAAACGAACAAGCATGGCGTGGATTTCAACCCAACCTGTTTTTCACATCCTAAAGCCGCAGATGGTTTCACGCTCGCCCATCACGATGGAAGCGTTCGTCAATTTTGGGTCGAGCACTGCATTGCCAGCCGCAAGATCGGCGAATATTTTGGAAAAGAATTGGGCACACCGGCTGTCACGAATATCTGGATTCCCGATGGATATAAAGACACGCCCGCGGATCGTCAATCTCCGCGCCGCTTGCTGCTTGAATCATTGGACAAGGTTCTCGCCGAAAAAATTGACCCGCGTTACAACCTTGATGCTGTTGAGCCGAAACTCTTCGGCATTGGCTCGGAAAGTTACGTGGTCGGCTCGATGGAATTCTATACTGCGTATGCGCTCAGCCGCAAAATTTTGTTGACACTTGATGCGGGACATTTCCACCCAACCGAAACCATCGCGGATAAAATCTCATCCCTGCTGATTTATCTTGACCAATTATTGCTCCATGTCAGCCGCGGTGTGCGCTGGGACAGCGATCACGTGGTCACATACAATGATGACCTGCAAGCTATCGCGCAGGAAATTGTCCGCAACAAAGCGCTGGAAAAAGTTCATATTGGGCTGGATTATTTCGATGCAAGCATTAACCGCGTCGCCGCGTGGACGATCGGTTCACGGAATACATTGCGAGCGCTGCTAAGTGCCCTGCTCGAACCACAAGCCATGCTTCGTAAATGTGAAACCGAGGGCGATTTCTCCAGTCGACTGGCCTTGCAAGAAGAATTAAAAACATTTCCCGTTGGCGCAGTATGGGACTATTATTGTATGAAGCAAAACGTCCCTGTTGGTTTGGATTTTATGAACGTCATCAAGGATTACGAAAAGAAGGAGTTGCCGAAGCGCTAATGCCCGTTGTAAAGTTATATGCCAACCTGCGTAAACTCGCAGGGACAAAAGAATTATCGCTAGCTGGACAAACTGTTGGCATGGTGGTGCGCGGACTTGTTGAGCAGCATCCATCCATAAAGGATGTTGTCTTGGAAGGCAGTGAACTTCGCCCTCACATCATCATCACATTGAACGGGCATAACGTGACTGATTTGAATATAAGTGTAAGTGAGCAGGATGTTGTTGCAATTTTTCCGCCCATAGCAGGCGGTTAGGAGAAAATTATGAATGGTTGGTCTGGAAAGATATTAGATATTGACTTAAGTACGAAGACATATAAAACCTATCCGCTGGATATGGAAATGGCGCGCATGTTTATCGGTGGGCGCGGACTCGGCGCGCGCCTGTTATGGGATTTGGTGGGACCTGGGATTGATCCGCTCAGCCCTGAAAATGTGTTGATCTTTACAAATGGTCCTTTGACGGGAACGGGCTACCAAACAAGCAACCGTTTTTCGATCACAACGAAAAGTCCGCTAACGGGAACCGTACTCGACGCGAACTCCGGTGGCTTCTGGGGCATGCAGTTCAAGAAGGCTGGCTATGATGTAATGATCGTGCGCGGTAAATCTGAAAGGCCAGTTTGGATCGAGATCAAAAACGAAGTCATTACCTTCCATGACGCGAGTGAATTATGGGGCATGCGTGTCTTTGCTTTGACCGAAAAATTGGGACAGAATAATAACAAGCGCAATGTCTTGTGTATTGGTCCGGCGGGCGAAAATCTCAGCCGCATTGCGGCAATCATGAATGACCGTGAACGCGCGGCCGCGCGCGGCGGTCCCGGGGCAGTGATGGGATCCAAGAATCTCAAAGCCATCGTGGTCGAAGGCAAGGAGCGCACCACGATCAATGATCCCGAAAAATTTAAATTCTTGTTATATGAAACGCGCAAATTGTTGGCTGCCAGCCCGTTGACGAGTCAGGCATTGCCGGAATTTGGCACCGTGGTTTTGATGAACATCATGAATAACATTGGCGCACTTGCCACGCGCAATCACCAGCAGACTCAATTTGAAGGTGCGGAAGCAATTTCGGGCGAAGAGTTAACCGAAAAATATCTGGTTAAGAATGCAGCATGTTGGGCTTGTCCCATTGGCTGCACGCGCATTAGCAAAACCGAAAAAGTAGAAGCCGAAGGTCCCGAATTTGAATCAACTTGGGCATTTGGCGCGCAGTGCGGCATTGATGACCTCCCCGCGATTATCGAAGTCAACGCGCTGTGTAATGACCTCGGCTTGGATACCATCTCCGCCGGTTCAACGATTGCCTGCGCGATGGAATTGAGCGAGAAAGGCTACCTCGACTCCGATCTGCGATTCGGTCGCGCTGACCAACTCGCCCCGACTGTGGAAGCGATGGCGTATCGTAAAGACATTGGTGCGGAATTATCCGATGGTTCGCTGCGCCTGGCAACCAAATATGGACATCCCGAGTTATCCATGTCCGCGAAGGGCATGGAAATGCCCGCGTACGATCCGCGCGGCTTGCAAGGACAAGGATTGCTGTATGCGACTTCTAATCGCGGCGGATGTCACATGCGCGGCAATATGATCGGTCTAGAAGTCTTGGGCTTACCCAAACTGATTGATCGTTTTCAGGTGCAGGGCAAAAGCGCGTTTGTGATTTTGAATCAGAACTCAAACGCTGCAATTGATTCGTTGGTCATCTGCAAATTTACCAATATGGGCGTGGCGGATGAATATTTCGCACGCGTTCTGGGCGCGGTCACCGGTATTCAGTATGCCACCGGCGAGTTGATCAAGACCGGAGAACGCGTATGGAATTTAGAGCGACTCTACAACAACCGCGAAGGGTTCACAGCCAAAGATGACAGCCTTCCGCCGCGTTTGCTGACCGAGGCTCCCACGGATGGCCCGTCAAAAGGCTGGGTTTCTCAATTGGAACCCATGCTCAAAGAATATTATCGCACCCGTGGCTGGGATCAAAATGGCGTGCCAACCCTGAAAAAACTGGCTGACCTTGGCTTGGCGAATTTGGTACAGGAGTAGAAGATGATTGATCAACGAATTTATGAAATGTTCCGCGAGATCGGTGAAGATTTATACGCGGGAAATATGATCAGTTCCCATGGCGGCAATTTGAGCATCCGACTGGGTGACCGGGTTATCATCAAGCGGCGCGGCGCGCAGCTGGGACGACTCAAGCCGCATGACTTGATCGAAACCCGCCTCGATAAAAATGACAGCGGCGTGGCGCTGGCTTCGACCGAGTTATTGGTTCATCGCGCCATTTACAATAACACGCCTGCGCTGGCGGTTTGTCATTGCCATCCACGTACCGCAGTTGCTTTCTCGTTCTCGCGTGATGAATATGTGCCGATTGACAACGAAGCTTCGTATCTGCTTAAGAAGATTCCCGTCGTGACAGAAGAATTTGCCTCGGGTACGCCACAGATGGCACACAAAGTTGCCGAAGCATTGAAGAACTACAAGATCATTCTACTGCGCGGACATGGCAGTTTTGCAACCGGGCAAACCCTTGATGAAGCCTTCCACTGGTCTTCGTGTTTGGAAGAGTCATGCCAGATGGAACTCGCTGCTAAAATTATCAATGAGCCGTTCATTGAATATCGCGGTATGAGCGATTCGTACACCAAATTTTAAATCACCGTAGGAGCGACCTATTGGGTCGCCCCTACATGGCAAAAACCCCATGCCCCAAGCCCAACTTTTCATCACCTGCCTCGGTGACCAGTTCTACACTTCCACACTTCAGAACATGACTTATATCCTGGAACGTTTCGGCGTGGAGTTGACCTTTCCGCCCGAACAAACCTGCTGTGGCCAGCCGCTGTTCAATAATGGATTTGAAGATAAGACCCACGCAGTTGCGTTGAACTTCATGCGCGCCTTCTCAAAAAGTGACGCGCTCATTGTCGGACCTTCAGGCTCATGTGTCAGCATGGTCAAACATCACTATCCCGAATTATTCCCCGCCGGCACAGCCGAACATAATCTCGCAGTTGATATTGCTTCACGCATTTATGAGTTCACCGAATATCTGGTCAACGTGTTGAAAGTCGCCGATGTTGGCGCAGTATATCCCCACAAAGTGACCTATCACGCCTCCTGTCACTACCTGCGCGAGTTGGGATTGAAAACTGAGGCAAAGACCTTACTCAATGCCATTAAAGGTCTGGAGTTCATCCCGCTCAAGGAAGAAGAGACCTGCTGCGGTTTTGGAGGCGCGTTCACGGTGACCTATCCCGAAGTCAGCCGCTTGATGATGGAAAACAAAGTCAAGGATATTGTCGCATCAGGCGCGGATAGGGTCATCACCAGTGCGCCAGGATGTCCAATGAACATCTCCGGCGGGTTGCACAAAGTAAATTCAAAAAACTGTCCCCTAAAAGCTGTGCAAAACTTGTGCAATCTGGTAGAATTTGAGAGCCATTTTAACGAATAATTACTGTCTGTAATGGTAAGGTCTCATCTTTTACAAAAAAAAATTTAGGTGCAAAGGAAATATGGAAAATCAAGTTCAACTTAAATTCAATGATCCCGCCCCAGATGTGAAATTGCTTGATGAGGATGGTAAGTCTATTCAGCTTTCTTCACTTTGGCGAGATAAGGTGCTTGTACTCGCATTTACTCGCCATTTTGGATGTCCCCAATGTAAAGAAATGCTGGACCAATTAATCGACTCGCATCAAGCCCTGACCGAAAAAGGGCTGCGCCTTGCAATCATCTCCCATGCCTCGGCAGAATCAGCTAAACAGTTCTGCGATCTGCGCGCACCAAGCGCAATCTGTCTCGCAGACCCAGATCGCCTCGCATATCATCAGTATGGGTTATATCGCGGCACCACCTGGCAAACCCTATTATCGCCACGGATTTGGATTTCAAATCGCCAGCTTGCGCGAAAAAAAGGATATAAGCCCGAACTCCCGCCCCCTGGCCAGAATGCCTACCAAATGTCAGGAACATTCATTATCGGAACGGATGGACGTATCCGCCTTCCGTATTATTATGATGATATCGCCGATCATCCACCTGTTGATTTGATCCTGCATGGCATTATGGGCGCTGACTGGCACAAACCATTTGATAGCAAACCGCTATTATAAAAGCTCTGGAGACCATCGGCGAGCTGATGGAAATAAAGCTAAAAAAATATAACAGAACATGAAAAATATATTTCTCGCTACTTATCTTGCTATAAAAGAAGTCATCCGTAATCGTGGCCGTTTTTTGCTGGTGGCACTCGTCATCGCTCTTATCACTTTGCTCGTGCTATTTATTGCGGCTCTAGGTGAGGGACTTGCAAATGGCAATCGTCAATATGTTGCTAGTTTGGATGCGCAGTTGATCGTCTTCCTGGAAAAATCTGACTATAGCATTTCCGCTAGTCGACTGCAAACAAACACTGTCAAAGCCATTCGCCGAGTGGACGGTGTCGCCGACGCAGGCCCGATCTACACCTCCAATACTGAGATCGTTTCCGTGTCAGAGCCATTGAAAGTGTCTATGCTTGGCGCAGAAGCGGGGCGGCCGGGTATGCCATCCATCATTGATGGACGTAATTTCCGTGGTGGCGAAGCGCGCGAAGCAGTCATGGATCGCAACGTTGCATTACGCTCAGAGTTAAAAATCGGCGACACTATTCAAATTCGTTCCACACAGGGAACGGATGATAAGTTTTTTGATTTGGTGATCGTTGGCCTTGTGGATGGTCAATCATATTTCTTTCAGCCTACGATTTTTATCCCATCCGCAACCTGGGAGAAGATTCGCCCGCAATCGGAAGCAGAGTTGAACAGCGATACCCCATATCCCAATATCATCGCAGTCAAACTTGTAGACCCGACTCAAGTGGATGCAATGTCGACCCGCATAGTCAACGACGTTTCCAATATCGAAATCGCGACCCTTGAAACAACCATCAACAATATTCCTGGTTACTCAGCACAACAAGGCACTGTGCAAACTCAAGGAGTGTTCACTTTGCTAATCGGGATCTTAGTGATCGGTGGATTTTTCCAAATCCAAATTTTGCAAAAGGTTCCACAGATCGGCGTCCTAAAAGCCATCGGTTCATCGAATTCGGTGGTGGGGCTTTCAGCGGTAATCCAAATTATCGTGGTGACAGCTCTCGGCGTAGGTATTGGAGGCGGAATGACCTATATGTTTTCGCTTGGTTTCCCGCCTACCATCCCGCTGGTGTTCAATGGCGCGCGTTCGTTGATCGCTGTCGCTTTGTTGTTGGTAATTGGACCGCTCGGCGGCATGGTTTCGATCATTTATGCTGTTCGAATTGAGCCGTTGAAAGCTTTGAGATTAGGATAAGAAAATGAATTCTGTTGCTTTGGAAGTTCGTGATCTGGTTAAATCGTTTTCGTTGGATGGTGGAATCATCAACGCGGTGGATGGGGTTTCGTTTCAGGTAAAGTCCGGTGAATTTGTTGCATTGGTGGGGCCAAGTGGTTCAGGCAAGACAACCATGCTATCCATTCTAGCCGCGCTTCTTACACCTTCGACTGGACAAGTATTAATCGATGGACAGGATCTTGCCCAAATGAACGAAAAGAAACGCGTGAAGTTACGCCGCGAGAAAATTGGATTTACCTTTCAATCCAATAATTTAATTCCATACCTAACTGCGCGCGAAAATGTCGAATTCATGCTGCGTCTCAATAATAAACTTGACCGCGCAGGACGCGTCCGTTCAGATGAATTACTGGCGCGTCTTGGTCTGTCGGATCGTTTGCATAATCTTCCCGCTCAAATGTCAGGTGGACAACAGCAGCGCGTAGCTATTGCACGCGCTCTCATCCATAATCCTGCTGTTGTGCTGGCTGATGAACCGACAGCTTCACTGGATACTGAGCGAGCTTATCAAGTGGTTGAAACTTTTGCGCATCTCATCCACGAGAATGACCGCGCGGGCATAATGGTGACTCACGACTTGCGCATGTGTCAATTCGTTGACCGCGTTCTGCAAATGCAGGATGGAAAGTTGGTGAAGGTGTATGAATCAAAGAGGGAGATTCTGGAGTTGGCGCAAGGGACGTTGAAGCATTAATAGATTGCAGAAGACTTTTTCTGATAAAAACAAAAGACATTCGAAATTTCAAATCTCTAAAGCAAATACAGCCCAATCGGTAGATGGTATTTGAAATGTGCTCTTTGAGCGCGTTTTAATCTAAAACGCGTCGTCAGCAGGAGGTTTCGTATAGTCTATTAAAGCTTACACAGAGAAATGCTTTCAATTCCCATTGATCTATGTCCCGCTTTACTTTTAGGCAGCGGATAACTGATCTCGCTTAGCGACCAGTGTTCAGTTGACGCCTTCGCCTACCCAAGGTGCGTGTGATCAATCAGACCACACCCTCGTTTTGTGGGTAGCTATAGCCTTAAGGCATCACTTACAAGTTAAGGTTTTTGGGCGTATGTCAAGGCCATTTTCTGGCAAATTTGGAGCAGTTTTGGCCTTCAAAACTTGAAATCGGTATTTCGATGG
>CAIWRB010000187.1 GCA_903914955.1 uncultured Chloroflexota bacterium
ATATCCGCTTCCATTTTTCAATGTTGTTTAGCTTTCCAATTGCGTATTATCTCTTTCAGCCGATCAATCTGAGGGAAACAGTCGTAGCGCTTTTCTGGGTGTTTGGATTCCTGGTCTGCATTTTTCTGCATGAATTCGGTCACATGCTTGCCGCCCAACTGGTAGGCGTTGAAGTAAAAAGCATCGTCATCTGGCTCTTGGGTGGATTCACGAATCTCAGCCGCAAAGCTGAAAAGCCATTGCATCATTTAATGATCTCCGCAGCGGGGCCATTGGTCAATATGTTTCTGGCTTTCTTATGCGTCCTTTTTTATATTATTTTATCTTTTGTGCTTTTACCAAGCTTTCAAAACGTGGAACATTTTTTGTGGGTCCAGACAATTGTCAATTTATTATTTTCCCTGACGCTTGTAAATCTTATTCTGGTTGCTTTCAATATTTTACCCATCTATCCATTGGATGGAGGAAATATCCTTCATTCCATAATGGAGATATTCTTCGGTAAATCAAATGCGGATCTGATTACCCTCATCATCAGCATACCCATTTTATTTGGCTTGATCGTCTTCGGCCTGCTGACTCACGATTATTTACTCCTCTTCTCCTGTGTTTTGATCGGACTCGCGATCAGCACACTTAACCGTTCGTCGCAACAATGGATCAATCTAGGCATCAACTTTCTTTTTAAACGTTCTGTCTATTTTTATCTGCAGGGTGATTTTGAACGCGCCATTCAATATTACACCCGTGATATTGAACGCGAGCCTGATCAACCCACTCATTATCTGGCACGGGCGGCTTGTTACTTGAATCTTCTGCATAAAGAAAAAGCTCTTGCAGATGTGGAACGCGCCTTAAAACTTGCTCCGAAGAACGCCGTTGCACTTCAGATGCGCGGCGAGTTGTATTCAATGGATAAAGATTTCGAACCTGCCCTGGAGTTTTTCACCCGCGCGCAGGAGATCAATCCGAATTGGGCGGTTCCTTATTTTGACCGTGGGTCTGTTCTGATGGATAAAAAGGAATACACTCTCGCCTTGGAAGAGTTGAAAAAAGCTATCTCGCTTCATGGACAATTCGCCCTGTTCTATGTGGTCCGTTCACAGGCGCATTTCAGGCTCGGGAACCTCGGCGCCGCGCACAAAGATCAGGATCAAGCTGTCAGCCTCTCTGAAAAAGATGCATTGACAATGGTCGAAGTGAACATGCAAATTTATGAAGGTTACCTCGACTGGGCTGAAGACTATTATGCGGGCGTGCTATTAAAATATCCAAACTCATGTTATGCCTATCAGGGCCGCGCAGACGCATACCGCACAAACAAAATTTATGATAAAGCGGTATTAGATTACACGCGCGCGATTACCATAAATCCGCGTGAGGCGCACTTGTATCTTGCCCGCGGAAAATCCCATGCAGCGCTCAATGAGGTTGGAAAAGCCAAGGCGGATTTTCAAAAGAGCTTGACTGTGACGGATAAACTTCATTTAAAAAAACAGGCCGAAGATTTGTTGCAATTGGTAGCTGCGTCTCAGCTACCCTAAATTGTGCAAGCTAAAACCAAGAAGGTATAAACCCTCGTCCAGGAATTTAGTTGATAGGTGCCCGTAAGATATGAAGCACCCTCTCACAGGAGATTTTTATGAAAACAGCATTACTGGTAATAGATGTTCAAAAGGATTATTTCCCTGGTGGCAAAATGGAACTTGTGAATCCCCTTGAAGCTGCGAAGAAAGCCTATATGCTTCTTCAATGCTTCCGCGAACATGGCGGGCAACACGTTCACATTCAGCATATTGCTCTCAAACCTGACGCGCCTTTTTTTGTGAGAGGGACAGTCGGCTCGGATATTCATGATTCCACCGCGCATTTCGAAGGCGAGCCGATCGTGTACAAGCATTACCCCAATTCATTCCGTGAGACAAATCTGCTTGAGATGTTGAAAGACTGGGGAATAGAGCGCGTTGTTATCTCGGGCATGATGACCCACATGTGCGTGGACGCCACTGCCCGTGCTGCTGCAGATTTCGGCTTTCAAGTGTGGGTGGCGGAAGATGCCTGTGCTACACGTGATCTGAAATATGGTGAAACAACCATAAGTGCAGATCATGTCCACAAAGCTTTTTTAGCAGCTTTGAAATCCTACGGGCAAGTGATGACCTCTGAGCAGATCATCGCGAAATTGGCGGCAGAGCAATAAGGGGACTTTGGACTCTAACCTCAATAGAGTCGATTGAGAGGATGAAGCGGGGTCGTGATCAACATACGAATGAGCCAGTTCAACCACTGATTATTATTTTATTTATGGGATAAGCATTTGAACAGCAGCTGGGAAAATCTTGTATTCCAAATCAGTCACCCAGCTATCAAAGATCTCACCGTCTGTATGAGCGGGGGAAGGTTTATCGAGATGGATGCTCAGGCGTGTACAATTAAACTCATTGATCCCGTCCATTTCAACCATGTTTCCTTTGCCGGGTTTCATTGCGCTTGGTAGAACCTGAAAAAGCCCCATGCGCGTACTACGATAGCCGTGCACAAAAGTAAGTTTCCCATCGAATGGGTCGGCGTGCGGGGCCATGAAAAAGACTCCGCCCGTTCGAGCCCCATTGCCCACCGAAACCAGGCTAAGCGGCCCCTCATACGAACCGCCATCCCAATCCAATCTCGCGTTCCAACTCGGCCCATCCATGATCCCCTGTACCGCCGCGACGAGGTAGCGCGGGATTCCGGAGAGCCATGCTATTTTCTCCTGTTTTGTAGAGACATACGGCTCCAGCCCGGCCGCAGAGTTGTTCAGGAAGTAGCGCTCATTGCACTTGCCCAGATCCATGCCACGCATTTTTCCATTTGCAATCGTTTGCACAGCGGTGGCAAGGTCAAGGGGAATTCCGACGTTGACGCACAGATCATTTGCCGTGCCCAACGGAATGACGCCCAGCGTAATTTTGAAAGGAGATGTTTCATCCCAGCCTCGCGCCGCGCCATTCAGGATTTCACCAATTGAACCATCGCCGCCGGCAATGATCAGTGTGGTAAAACCTTGTTGAACAGCCTCAGCAGCCAGTTCCACGAGATGATCGGCGTGTTCTGAAATGGACAGATCAAAATCAACACCTGCGGCGCGCAAAGCGTTTTCCGCTTCAGGCCAGCGCTTCTTTGAATTCCAACGATTTGAATAAGGGTTAAGCAGGATTTTTGTTTTCATCTTCCTCCGCGATTTTATTAATTTTACCTGAAATCCATTTTGTGATCAGCATCTTCACACGCACCCGTACACGCGCATCGGCGTTTGCCATTGTCCACGCCGATTTCACCGCGCTGAAAACACTTTCATCCAATTTCTCGAAACCTTCCCATTCCTCGTCCATGAAATCCTTCATCTCAGAGGGCGTATCCCAATAATAGAAATAGGAAAATTCCTCTTCCTTTTCTTTGAAAAACCAGCCTTTGGATTCGACTTCCCGCATGGTATGGAACGCCGCCTGATCATCTTCCAGCGCAATGGGTACATCGGTCAACCTGCCTGCAACCTGATAGCCAGTTGACGCATTCACTTCCACCGGCCAATTCTCTTCGACCGGTCGTATGTCTATCAAGACTCCGTTCGGCTTGAGCGTTCTTCGAATTTCATCCAGAGCATGCACCATGCTCTCATGTTCCAGTCATCACAATGACCAGGCCAGAATGGCGATATCAAAGCTCTCGTTTGCAAATGGAATGTCTCGTGCGCTCGCTTGTGCAAAGTGTACGTTCTTTTGCATATCATGCGGAGCGTCTGCGCGCGCGATGCGCAAGGCGTCATGGTCAGAATCAAATCCAACGGTCTGCGCTGATGCGGCGGCGTATTTCCATGTCAGACGTCCTTCACCGCATCCAATTTCAAGAATGCGCTGTCCTGCGAAGTCTGCAAATTTATGCAGGTACTTGCGCTCGAATCCTTCAGGGTCTTTTAGCGTCATAACTTCTTTGCCGCTTTGACCGGCTGCTTGATGAGTTCTTTCAAAATTTTGACATCCACATCGTCGGTTCCTCTTTGGTGACTTGTCTCATTAACTTTAATGTCTCAAAACTATCCGCGCGGTTTCCTTCACCTTCGATCTTATTAAGAAAATCAGTGACGCTGGCGTTGTTGATTTTTGTTTTTAATCAGGCAAAAACTTATAATGCACCTTCGGCCCTTTACGCTCCAACACATTCTCTGCATTAACTGCGAGACGCAATAAAGTGTGTTCTTCCCAGGCGCGCCCCATGGCTTGCATCCCGATCGGTAATCCATTTTTGGTGTAGCCAACAGGGAATGAGATAGCTGGCAGACCAGTCATGTTTCCAACTGTGACAAAGCGCATGATCTCGATCGTTGTGGTTAGGTCAGAGTTGCCATCGGGCAGGGCATCCTTCGGAATGGCTGGCGCAGCGATGGCGGTGGTGGGCGTGAGGATCAAATCTACTTGATCGAAAACGTGCTTGAAATTATTGATGATGCGTGTGCGTGCGCGCTGTGCCAAAAGATAATCCTGTGAACTGGTTGCCCGGGCTAATGCGAGATTGAGACGCACATCCAGCCCATGTTCTTTGTGATGATCCGGGTAGGTGTAGCTCATGGCTTGAGACATTTCTGCCAGAATGGTAACGGAGTGCGCGATGCGGTTCAACTCCAGATCAGGGACTGTGATCTCGACGATCTCGGCGCCCATATCTTCGAACCGCCTGAGCATGGTATCGCAAGCCGCCACAACTTCCGCATCTGCGTGTTGGAACCATTGTTTATAGACGCCAAGTTTTAATCCATTTAAATTAAGTTGATCCCAATTCTCAAGCGAAGGCAAAGGTTGATGTAATGTGTTTGGGTCACGCAGGTCGGGGCCAGCCATGACAGCGTAGGCTAAAGCTGTGTCTGTGGAGGTAGCAGCTATCGGCCCGAGATGAGCGACGCTCCAGCATAACGGCGCCGCGCCATACTCGCTGACTCGTCCAAAAGTGGATTTCAATCCGAACACTCCGCAGAA
>CAIWRB010000188.1 GCA_903914955.1 uncultured Chloroflexota bacterium
AAAATCAATATATGAATACCATCTTGGTGGAAAGGATTCTTTCAACAGGCCAAACCCTGCAAATTATTCAAGGTGATATCACCACTGATGAGGTGGATGCCATTGTCAATGCGGCCAATGAATATTTACAGCATGGCGGTGGAGTGGCCTGGGCGATCGTGCGGCGCGGCGGAGAGGCCATTCAGGAGGAAAGCGATCAATGGATCCAACAGCATGGAGTCGTCACACACACACATCCCGCCTGGACTTCGGGCGGAGCACTGCCTGCGAAATACATTATCCACGCTGTAGGACCCATCTGGGGCGATGGCGATGAAGACAATAAACTCGCAGGCGCGATCACTGGCTCACTGCGTGTGGCTGATCAATTAAAGTGTTCGTCAATCTCCATGCCAGCCATTTCAACTGGGATATTCGGTTTTCCGAAAGAACGCGCGGCGGGGATCATTTTTAAATCCATTGAAAAATATTTTTCAAGCTCGAAGGAGTCGTCCTTGAAATTCATCCGAGTTGTTTTGTTTGACGACGCAACCATTCAGCCGTTTTTGAAAGTTTGGGACGATTAAATTTCATCTTTCATCCTTCATCCTTTTCAATGATCACATCCAACCAAAACTCAAAGATAAAAATTATCCGTGCACTGCAAGGCCGCGCAAAAGAACGCCGCGAAACAGGCGCGTTTCTCGTGGAAGGTGTGCGGCTTGTGGAGGAAGCGGTCAATAGTAATTGGAGATTTCAATTTGCTTTATTTGATGAGGTTTTGAGTGAACGGGGAATGGCGCAAATTGAAAGTTTAAAGTCTCGCGGTATTGAATGCGAAATGGTTTCGACAAATGTAATGAGATCTTTGAGTGAAACAGAAACTCCACAGGGTATTCTTGGAGTACTTAATTCTACCCAAATACCAATTCCTAATCACTGTAATTTCATTCTCATCCCAGACCAGATCCGTGACCCGGGCAACCTCGGCACTTTGTTGAGGACCGCGGCCGCAGCTGGCGTCCAGGCAGTTCTGATCCCTCCCGAAACAACGGATGCGTTTGCGCCCAAAGTCGTCCGTTCTGGGATGGGCGCGCATTTTCGTTTGCCGATCCATTCGATGACCTGGGATGAAATCAATCAAGTTATAAAGTTGGCGGGCGTTGCCTTGAGTGGCGAAGCCGTAGCGAAGGGTTTACAAGTTTTTCTGGCGGACATGAATGGTCAATCTTGCTGGGAAACTGATTTACGTCAGCCCGCAGCTTTGATCATCGGAGGCGAAGCTGAAGGCGCAAGCGAATCTGCAAGAAAGTTGACAAATCAGAAAATCAAAATCCCAATGATTGGGAAGATTGAATCGTTGAATGCGGGCGCGGCAGGAAGTATATTAATGTTTGAAGTGGTAAGACAACGTTCAAACTTTTAAGCGGTCAAACTTGATAACGAGGTCTTATGAAAATTCGTTCGATCACCTATTTTCTCAATCCAAAATATCCATTTGATGAAAAAGCCCTGCAAAAAGCGGGAGAATTTCTCATGCAAGCCAGGTCCACATATGAAGCGGCAGGCTATCAAGTGCAAACGACGCGCCTGGCTACCATTCCATTTCCAAAATTATTGAACGGTAAAGTGAGTGGATTGCCCCGTCTGGCGCAACAACTGTCAGAGCTATTGCCGCAGATCAACGTGGCGTATGCCGCACTTGGTCCTGCGTTAATCGAATTCCCGGAAAGTTATGCCTTCATCCCAGAGGCGATTGCCGCGAGTGAAAATATTTTCTTCGGCGGTGTATTGGCGGATAGGAAAAACGGAATCTCGCTTCAAGCCATACAGGCTTGTGCAAGGATCATCCAACAAACATCCACTATCACGCCGGATGGTTTTGCCAATTTACGTTTCGCCGCGCTGGCAAATTTCAAAGCAGGCGCACCCTTCCTCCCGGCAGCATATCACGATGGTGATGAGCCTGCCTTCGCGATTGCAACCGAATCCGCTGATCTGGCGGTAAAAGCATTTACAAATAGGAACAGTCTGGAAGACGGGCGCCGTGCGCTGATCTCTGAAGTTGAAAAACATGGAAAGGCCATCGCTCAAATAGCGACTACGATTTTATCGAAAGTAAAATTCACCGGCGTTGATTTTTCCCTCGCGCCATTTCCAGATGATGCGCATTCGCTTGGCCAGGCTGTTGAAGAAATGGGAATTCCAAAGATCGGCCAGCACGGTTCATTGGCCGCCGCTGCGATATTAACTGAAGCGATTGATCGCGCCGATTTTCCTCACACTGGTTTCAGCGGATTCATGCAGCCGATTCTCGAAGATTCTGTCCTTGCGAAACGCGCCGCAGAAGGCACGCTGACGATCAAGGATGCGTTGCTTTATTCTGCGGTGTGTGGCACCGGACTGGATACAATTCCATTGCCGGGGGATACGTCCGCGGCGCAGATCGCTCCGCTGTTGCTGGATCTCTCCGCGCTGGCCATGCGGCTCGACAAACCACTCACTGCGCGGCTGATGCCCGTCCCCGGTAAACAGGCAGGTGACATCACTGGATTTGACTTCGCCTTCTTTGCAAACAGCCGAGTCATGCCATTGGACTCTGCGCCGCTCAATTTACCGCTTGGTGGAGATGAAACTTTTTCACTACAAACAAAACGTTCCAACGATTAACCGTTGGAACGTTTTGTTATTCACGCCAGTATTCTCCACCGCCACCCTCGCGTTTCATTAATCCATAGCCGACAAGTTCGCGTCTTAAGCTGGCAGTATCTTCATGATACTGGCTTAATATCTCGTTGACTTTTTTCTCGCTGTATCTTTTGTTGACATCAAAGACTTTCACAAGATAGCGCAAAACAGCTTCCAGCTTTTTGCGCTGGGCAGGGATCGTTTTCAGGCTGCCGTCTTTGCGTGTGTAATCGTGGATCACTTTTGAATCATAGGCATCAAGGTCAATTTCAGAAACAGACGCTTTCAGATTCTCCTGCGAAAATAAACTGCGGGATTTTGCCTCCAGCACTTTTTCGTCCAGTTGATAGACGTTGTAGTAACTCTCTGTTTTCGCGCTGACCAACCCGATCTGCGCCAGCTTCGCGAGATGATGCGAAACTGTGGATGGTTTGAGATCAAGCAGTGCGGCGAGCTCTTCCACGCTGTATGGCTGCCGCGCCAGCAAACCGACGATCTTGAGGCGATTTGCATCCGAGAAGGCTTTGAAGAAATCAATAACTTCGTCGCTCATTTTGCGCCTTCGTCCACGCGCCAGTAACGCGAACCGTCGCTGATACGGTCTAATATTTTTGCATCCACCAGGTCACGGCGTAGTCCGGCCGTATCCTCATTGAAGCGCCTCAAAATAGTGTTGACTTCTTTTTCAGTGTAATTCCTGTTGAACTCAAAGAACTGGATAAGGTAATTGAGGATTACCCGCAGCTTGGGCTGTGCGGGAATCTGTTTGATACTGCCATCAGGATTGAGATAGGCTTTCAGCACTTTTTTGGATTTCAGATCCAAATCATCTGGCGGGACATAGGACGGCCTCTCCTTTGCCAGTTTATCGCGTGCAAGCACCGCGAGCTTGTCGTTGTTTAGGGAAAAGATCCCATCTGTCTGTCTGACTGCGCCTACATGCTCAAGGAATGTGAGATGATTTAACGAATCTTTTGCAGACAGGTTCAGGCGCGCGGCAATTTCTTCACGGGTGGCAGGTTCCTGCGAAAGCAGGCCGATGATCCGCAGGCGCTCCGGGTTGGACATAGCTTTTACAAAATCAAGTATTTCAGGGTTGGTATCCATATTTCGCTTCCGTAAATCTAATTTGATATGTATCGAATTAGATTTTAAGAGAGAATTCCCCAATCGTCAAGGGAATGATAGGGAGCAGGATCAGTTTGTAGTTTAAAAAAGAGCCAAATTCAATCGGGTATAATTTCCTAGTAAAGATATTCCCATTCATATTAATTCGGAGGTGCAAGTGGATCTTTCTAAGCATGCCTTCTTTGAGGGAAAAATTGTCCCTTTAAGTGACGCAAAAATAAATATTGCCACTCATGGCTTTTTGTACGGAACCGCTGTCTTCAGCGGGATGCGGGCATACTGGAATGACGAGGAGAAACGTCTCTTCGTTTTTCGTCCATACGATCATTTTCATCGTTTGCTAAATTCGGCGCGCATGATGGCGATGAATATTCCATACGATGAGAAAGGTTTAATTCAGCTTACGCTCGATCTTTTGCGGACAGACGATTGGCACGAAGATATTTACCTGCGCCCCACCATCTATAAGGCGGATATGGGAATCGGCGTGCGTTTGCATGATCTCAGGGATGAGTTTTCGATGTTTGTGATGGAGTTCGGAAAATATGTAAAAAACGATACGAACGCGCACCTGACCTTTTCTTCCTGGCGGCGCATTGATGATAATGTCATTCCTGCGCGCGGCAAGGTGGCTGGAGCGTATGCGAACTCTGCGCTGATTAAAACGGATGCGAATCGCGCTGGTTTTGACGAAGCGATCGTGCTTGATAATAATGGCCACGTCTCTGAAGGGTCGGCGATGAATATTTTTATGGTGCGTGATGGAATTCTTGTCACGCCGCCTTCAACAGATAATATCCTTGAAGGTATTACCCGCCGCAGTGTGATCGAATTGGCACGCAACGAATTGGGTCTTCAAGTACTGGAACGTTCGATTGACCGCACAGAAGTGTTTGTGGCGGAGGAATTGTTTATGACCGGTACTGCCGCCCAGATCGTGGCTGCCACAAAGGTGGATCACCGTCCTGTCGGCAATGGCGTAATGGGACCAATCACCGAAAAATTGCGTGGACTGTTTGATGATATTGTCCGCGCGAAACACCCGAAGTACCAGAGTTGGAATGTGGAAGTTTGATGGGGATACTTACGAAAATTGACGGGTAAAAAAAGTCTGTTGCCAATAAGCAACACACTTTTGCTTTTCACTGCTTTCCTTACCTATTCAAAATTACGGCTTCTTCTTCAAGCGTACCAGTGCAAGATTTTTTGAACAATCGTTGAATGTGTCAATAGAAATATTGTCTGATAGCGGCAAACCAGCCTGATCAAAGAGCTGAAGGTGTAACAGACCTTTGGAAGAAATAGGCACTGGTCCAAGCAGGAATTCGTAGCCTGATTTTCCATTCGCAGGGAACATACCGCTCACTGTCTGCTGATTTACGAATTTATCATTATAAAAACCTGTCAAACGAATCGTAAAAAATAGCATATCAGCGTTGTTTACATCCAGAACTGTTCCGTAAATACCCTGCCAGTTACACGCCGATTCCGGGTGGATGATGGTGCTATCAATGTAGGTGACCGTCGCAGAGAATGGCGCTTTGGGCGTTGCTGTGATCGTCGGTGTTTTTGTGGAAGGCACCAGCGAGAAGGGCGTCGCCGAAGGCTCCAGTGTGAAGGTTGGCAAAAGAGTTGGTGTCTCAGTCGTAAGAGTGAGCGGAGTAGTGGTCCAAGTCGGCTCAAGCTGAATTGGCGAGATCGTAGGAGTAGACGGCGCAAGCGGATCGAACGGATTTGGAGGCAAAGGATTTAATGCAGAATTGGGAAAGAGAAATATCAAAACAAAATAAACGCCAATGCAAAATGTGAGCAAAAGTACGGCGATACTTAATATATCCCACAGTTCTAGCCTGGCGCTTTTCTTTGGCGCGGGGGTCTCTTCGTAGTCGTAACTATATTTGCTCATGTGCAACTCCAAATAATAACTTCTGTCACCAGGACAACAATTTATGAATTTCTATGGGGCTAAAATGATGTCGCTCTTGGCGCGTTTTTCCGCGATCCAATTTTCTAGCGCTAACTCCTGCATAGCCAACAATGCGTCTGGTGTTAAGAGATGATCTGCGCGTTCAACGGCTTTGAAAATATGAAAGCCTGCATCAGTTGATATCACATCACTATAAGCGCCTGCTTGTAAGGCAAAAACTGCTTCATCAGCTTTTGGGTCGAGCAGGTAACCGGGTGGTACCCAGCCCAATTCTCCACGTGTGATCGGATCGTATAATGCCGCCAGCTCATTAAAATCTGCGCCGCCATTTAATTGTTCCAGCGCGGTGCGTGCTTTTTCTTCATTATAGGTCAAAATCTGGCGCACGTGAATTTGTTCAACAGTAGTTGGCACTTCCGCAATGATTTTGTCACGCATCCAGGCGGATTCAACAGACCGCTTCAACGCAATTGGAAAGGAGGCGTCATCGTATCCGTGAATAGATTCCCAAGTAGATAAAGCTTCTGCCCCGCCAATTTGATTCCCCAGCGTTTC
>CAIWRB010000189.1 GCA_903914955.1 uncultured Chloroflexota bacterium
GGTATGGAAGCGGCAACCTTTCGGTGGGTTAATGGGACTAGGAATATCTCCATCAAGGACCATTCTTTTCCTTTCCCGCGCAATTATTGGATCCGGTATCGGTACTGCGGAAAGTAATGCTTTTGTGTAGGGGTGTTGAGGATTCTCGTAAAGTTCATCCTTTTCCGCCAATTCCATTAAGATACCCAGGTACATCACCGCCACTCGGTCGCATATATGGCGGACCATGCTCAAATCGTGGGCGATGAAAAGAATAGTAATCCCCAACTGATCCTGTAAATCTTCAAGTAGATTGACCACTTGAGCCTGAATGGATACATCAAGGGCAGCAATCGGTTCATCACAAACAACAAATATCGGCCTGGATGCCAGTGCACGCGCGATCCCAATTCGCTGACGCTGCCCTCCCGAAAATTCATGCGGAAAGCGGTTAAGATAATCCCTGCTCAGACCGACTAAATCCAATAAATCGCCAACTTTATTCTCCCTATCTTTTTTACTTTTGACTATTCTATGAACCCTTAAAGGCTCGCTAATAATTGAATTCACCGTCCAACGAGGATTTAAAGATGAAAATGGATCCTGGAAGACCATTTGAGAGCGGGAGCGAATTTCTTTCATTTTTTGTCTTGACTTAAGATTCACCTCGTGCCCGTCGATTTCTATATATCCAGATGTTCGCTCATATATTCCCAGAATTGCCCGCCCCAAGGTGGTTTTCCCGGACCCGCTTTCACCAACTAATCCCAGTGTTTCCCCCCTGTGGATTTGAAAGCTGACGCCATCCACAGCCCTAACCTGACCCATGGAACGATTAAATATCGCCCCTGTTGTAAATGGAAAATGAACGAACAGCTTATCAACTATGACAAGCGGGGATTGGCTGCCAGACATTTGTTTTGTTGTCACCGGAGATCTCCAGTCTCGATGTTTATCCAGCAAGCCACCAAATGCTCCGGATCAACAGCGGTCAAGGGAGGTTTATTGTGCCAGCATTTTTCAACAACGAACTTACACCGATCCGCAAACGGACAACCATCTTGTATGTTGTAACAACTTGGGGGGAAACCCTCGATGGACTGCAGCCGATCAGATGTACGTCGTGAATCCGCCCGGGGAAGGGAATGCAGCAACGCCTGGGTGTAGGGATGTTTTCCAGAATGGAAAAGTGTCACCACATCTGCCTCTTCCACAATTTCGCCAGCATACATTACGATGACACGATCTGCCAGTTCAGCGACAACTCCAAGATCATGAGTTATCCAGATGATTGACATTTTAGTTTCCGCTTTTATTTTTTTGACAAGATCAATTATCCGAGCCTGGATGGTGACATCTAATGCTGTGGTAGGTTCGTCTGCGATCAATAATGTTGGTTCAAGAGCCAGCATCATGGCGATCAAAGCTCTCTGCCGCATCCCTCCTGAGAACTGATGTGGGTAGTTCCGTAGACGTTGCTTTGCATCCGTAATCCCCACCAGCTCCAGATATTCAATGGCTTTTTGACGCGCAGCGTTTTTGGAAGTCCTTTGGTTTATGATTATCGCCTCGGTAAGCTGCTTTTCGATCGATAAAGTGGGGTTTAGCGATGTCATAGGATCTTGAAAAACGAAAGCAATTTCCCGCCCGCGAAATGGAATTAGCTCTGCTTCTGAC
>CAIWRB010000190.1 GCA_903914955.1 uncultured Chloroflexota bacterium
CAGCCATTTGGCGAAACGTCAGCACGAACGGCCCCGCGCAATGCAGAACCGCATCCACTTCGAGCAATGCCGAGTCGAGCGCGGCGGTGTCGCTAATTGAAAAGGTGCGATATTCCAAACCAAATTTTTCCGCTTGCGCGCGCAATTGATTTTCATCACGCCCCGCGAGCAGCGGCTTCAAGCTCTCCTTCACTGCTTGCTCCACGATCAATTTCCCCGTATAACCATAAGATCCATACACCATAAAATTTTTCATGATCGCTCCGTCCATATTGAATTTGCATATTTTTCTTTGACTAATTCTTCAGCTCTTTCGGATTCGGATCGGGAAAGCTCTCCACGCTGAAAGTGGATTCCCAACTGCGATTCAAATCCTTTGACGAAAGACTGGGTCGCCTTTTCCCAATCAGTTTTCACGCCGATGACAGATTCAACAGTCGTTGCGCGGGCAAGTAATCTTTCCTTTGCATTTTGTCGTGACGCTTCATCTTCAAAAATGAGCGCTTCGCAAATACGGGTCAAGTCACCGGTCAATGGCAGCGAGCCGTGCTGTAACACGCTTTCCTTCTTGCGAGCTTGGGCTGAGCCGATCAACTTCTTCCCGTTGACCGTGATCTCATACGTGGACGGCACTTCAAAGCAAACCGGATTCGTTTCCAGCGTGGCATGATTCGCTTCCCCTTTCATTTCAACCGGCAGGTCTAAATCATGCATGGCAAACATCAGCGCCTGTGCGATGCGGTTATAGGATTCCAAAATACTGCCGGAAAGGATCGGTTCGGAAGCGCTGCCTGTCACCGAATATGTCAATTCATCCGTATGCAAAATGGCCCGTCCCCCCGTCAGCCGGCGGACAACTTCCCAGCCGTGGGACTTGACTCTTTCTACATCCACATCCTTAAAAGATTGCGCATGACCGAGCGAAAGGCAGGGCGGATCCCATGCGTACAAACGCAGGGTAGGCAATGCTTGGGCGCGCTGGATATGCTCAAGGATCGATTCATCCACAGCCATATTCCATGCGCCCTTGGCTGGGGGAGTATAAAGAAGCCGCCATGTGTTCATGGATGTATTTTATCCTATGAAAAGACCTCCGGGTACTTGATGGACTCGGGGGTCGGGTGGTGATCAGAACAATGTGCCTGGGCTGCCGGGGGTTAGAAAATGCTCCAGACCAGGAAGCCGACGATCAGGATAAAGCCGGTCAACTGCACGAACAGACTGACCAGATCCGCCTTTTTGATCCGGTTGATATTATCCGGGTCATCCTCCCTAAGATGGGTATTATCCCAAATGATGTGGCTGAAGGTCAGGATGATGATCACATAGGCAAGGGCGTAGATCTTGTCCATCAAGACCAGGGATGAGACCTGCGGGATCGCATCCAGGGAGGCTTGCTGCAGGAAGACCGTGGTCAGTAAAGCGGTGGCCGGCATGGCGGTGCGGACTTCGACCAGGGTCGGTTTTAACAACAGGGCCAGCCAGTTCGTAAGCAGGACGATCAGCAGGGGCAGCAACAATTTCCAGATAAACAGGTTCGTGACGCGTGAAAGTTCCAGGGAGAATTCGAGGGCTGAATACTTCGAGGCTTCGGGCACCCCGGTTTGACCGAAATCAGTCCCATAATCGTGGTAGAAGGTGGTGGATCTCAGGTCGTTGATGTTCCAGCCGGGGATCAGCATGTATGGGTCGTACCCGGATGAGTTGCTATCCGGTAAATAAACCAGCTTGTCATAGGTGTCATTGGAAGTTTCGAGTTGTACGCTCAAGCGCTGTTTGTCGAGCGGGTAGTTGACGAGGTCAAAGGGCTGGAAAAAACGCCCCTGGATACGCATGATCTGGTACTTGCTCCCATCCGGAAGAATTTCCGGCTCTTCCATTACATTGTAACGCGTCAGCCCCCATTCATCCACCGCATTGGAGAATTCCAAATCGACAGTCGGGTCGATATCGCCGGCCCAGCGCATCCATAAATACCCGGTCAGGTAGTATGTGTTTGAGCTAAGGCTGATGTCATAGATATTGATGACATATAAGCCCACCATGACCTGCTCGGCTCCGGCTGGCGGGTTATCTACCGCCACGTAATTGCCCTCCAAGTGTTTGGTCGGGATCGAAGTGTTTTTATTTTTTGCCCCGCAGCTGCTGGTTGCGATCAGGATGATTGCTATCACAAATAACATTCCAAATGAGCTAAAAAGTTTCCGCCCCCGGTTTGTGGGGGAATTGTTCCTTGAGTTCGTTGTTGTGTTCATGTCGAAATCCTTTTTGTTGAATGGTATTTGCCGCTTCATTTCCTGGGAGCATGAAAAACTTTGAATATATGTCTGGTTCGAGGTGCTACCTGCAGCAATGATTTTTCACATCAACCAAAGCGAAGTGGAAGATGGGGAACCCTCCCGGACCGGGTTGATACATTAAAACTTAAATTGAAATTAAAAAATTGGAAACCAAAAATAGCTTGCCCACTAGTTTTATCGGCGGTCTGGCTGTCTTGCCTGTCCGGTGGACGGGCATAAGATCCATGACTTTGCGTCTCCGTCTTTCGGCGGGTTTGCCATTTTCGATTTATTTGTGAAGTATAACGCAAACCTTAAAGGTTTATAAGTGCCAATCTGAAATCTACCCGGGGACTCGCATTGCGACCAAAAAAACGGACATTGGAATCTTTCAACGTTCAACAGGGAGATCAGCCGCACCGCTGATCTGGTCAGCGCCTTGTCCTTGCAATACCTGATCACGGTCAGCCCAATGTTAATGCGCGAGCGGGATTGGATTTCAGGAAAAAAAAGCTGTAAAATGTAGATCTCCAAGGGTTTCAAAACCTCGGAGGCCTTTTTTCTAAATTTCAGAAAATTCCTTCACCGCTTCTTCCAACTTCTCCTCATCTATTTCTTCCAGCGGCGGGCGGACTGTCCACTTTGGAAAGCCGTGTAATTTATGAAGTAGTGCTTTCAAAATAGGCGGAAAGGGCATATATTTTTCGAGAATGTGCCTTTGTTCTGTAACCC
>CAIWRB010000191.1 GCA_903914955.1 uncultured Chloroflexota bacterium
CTCTATCTCGTACAATTTCGTATTCTGCAAGTGTAATATCTCTGCATAAAAATAAACTCCGCGTTTGTTCGATGTGTGTCTCAATTTCAGATATTAACCTAAATATATCATCTGGTTCGACTGTCTCGCGCCAGCTCTGAATTATTGCCAGCAGATAATTAACAAGTTCACCTTCTATCCGCTCGGCATCCACCATGTGCTGTTCACACAATCCTCTCCGGTCAATACGAGATGAATCCAAATAGAAGAACCGACCTCTTATGGAACTTCCCCGCATCTGCCAGCCACAGGATGCGCAATGCAAGATGCCGGTCAGAGGATAGAGACGAACAAGGCTCCCCTTTTTGACTCGCGCATTTTTATCAAACAAGATACGCACTTCCTTTACTTTTTGAAAAGTCTCCTGGGAGACAAGGGCCTGATGCTTTCCCGGATAAACAGCTTTAAGTATCCGTCTCTTGTTGCTGTAGTACGGCACCTGACCAGTATAAAAAATATTGTTGAGTAGGCTGCGCACAAAATCCTTGTTGAGCGCATGGGTAGTTAACGAGCCGGGTTTTCCCCGTTGACGATAGTGGATTTCAGTTCCATCTGCCGAAGTGAAGCTGCTCTCATTGACCAATTCAGCAACTCGAACCGCTGAATATTTCCCAGTCAAGAAGAGTTCAAAAATCAACGCAACTGCATGCTGGTCCACTGGGTGCAGAATTAAAGTCCTTCCATCACCTTTGTTGGCCGATCCAAATTCCGGACAGTAGCCTGCCCCATTGATATCTTTACAATCAGAGCACAAACCTTTGCAATACCCATAAGGCACATTGCCATTCCAGTATCCATCACGAGCACGTTGGACTTTACCTTTGGTGGTTTCCTGACGCAGGTTATCTATATAGATCTCGGCCAGCATACCCAATACGGTCAACGTCAATTTGCCCCAGGGCGTCGTGAAATCCAAACGTTCCTGTACAGATACAAAGAAGACATTATCCTCCTTTAGCCGGTCGAGGGCATTGAGCAGACCACCAAGGTGACGATAGAAGCGGTCGATCTTGTCAACAATCACGACATCAAACTTACGCGCTTCGGCGTCTTCCATCAACTGTATCAGCTGCGGACGCTCACTATCGCGTTTGGCAGAGATACCAGCGTCAGTGTAAACGCTTATTACCTCCCAGCCATGATCTTCGGCATACTTGCGAATGTTGTTCTCTTGTGCGTCCAGGCTGAATCCATCCACCTGCTCACGCATGGAGACGCGCCGATAGCCTACCGCACGTAACGAAATATTGTCCATGTTTTACTTTTCTCCTTTCATAGGTATAATTTGTTTTGGACAGTGCTACATTTTAGTCCATACTTTCGGAGGCATGCATGGAGTCAATCGCAGCCGGGCGTCGTCGCGCCAGGGCAAAAACATTTAATCCAAAACCTTTGGTTGATCGCATTGATCAATTAATGGCTAAAAGCAACGTCAGCATGCGCAAGTCAGGCGTAGAGTCCGGGCTGGATCATGAGTCTATTCGGCGAATAAAAGATGGGGATCGACCCGATATGACGTATTGTATTTTGCTGGCTGATTACTTTGATATCAATCCCAACGAACTATTACAATTGGCTGACTGGCCTACATTAAAGGCGTTTGATATTAAGCGCGCCAGCGCTGAAAACCTGCCCACTGAAGCAGTGGATGTAGCCCTTGATATTGCGAAGATCTCCGACCCTGGCACACGCAAGGAAGTGGCAAAAGCGGTCAGAGTTTTGTTGAAAAAGTATTTCAAGTAAAAGTATTCCCCATTAAGATTTACATACAAAGAGACCTTGCCAATCATCAGCAGGGTCTCTTTTATCATTACAATCCGAGCAATTCCTTGAAAGGTTCGTGCGCCACCACCTCGCGCATTGTTCCCTGTGAGTCAAAGTAAATGACTTGGAACATCTTTTTCAGCAGGTTGCGTTTCTCTCCATTGGTCAGCTGCGCCCATAACTCAGGAAAGTTATGCAGCTGTGGAAGTATTTCCTGAGCTTCAGTTCGGGCAGAGGGTTTCAGTCCCTGCAACTGACGGCCAATATGAAGAGCCTGGGTATCGAATTCTGCCTGATCCATGTGACCGCCGAGATACAACTGACGATGGCGCGATAATGAAGCCCGCAAGTTGTGACCTTCACGCTCAAATTCACCCATTCCCTCACTGCTCAAGTAATATGC
>CAIWRB010000192.1 GCA_903914955.1 uncultured Chloroflexota bacterium
CATTATAAACGGACTTGGAAATAACAGCAAATATTAGTTTTAGTTGAAATAATCCGTCATATTTTCCGATGCCGAGGAACGCCCCGCATCGGAAAATATGGTTTTTTTTGTTATTTCTTTTTCGATCTGGATGATCTTTTCGACTTTTCAGATTGTAAAGATTCCAGCGTTTCGACGTCTCGCTTAAGATTGGTATTTCGCAAATACATACTAAAAACATAGATACCCATAATCACGAAGGCGAAAATATATCCTGCGATCATATAGTTTGAGGTGTCTGGAATGGTTTCAAGGAACATTTTATTCTCCTAAATGATTTACTATTACATCGAAACTGTCAACTTAAGTTGTTCAACTTTTTCTTCGAGAGCGCCGAGACGGATGCGATGCCACATCATGTCGATGAAGATGACGGTGAATGCAAAGAGACCGAAGAAAAAGGCAATGCGCATATCACTGGTCATATTCATTTTTTCCTGAGTTCCATTTGCCGCGCCGATGACGATGGGATGAATGGAACGGAACAGGCGAATTACCATGAAAGTGATCGGTGCGCTGACTCCACCCAGCAGGGTGTAGACTGCGCCAAAGCGTGCACGTTTTTCGGGATCATCAATTCCCTGACGGAGCATGAAGTAGGCGATATAGATCAACTCAGTAATGGCGGCGGTCGTGAGGCGGGGATCCCAGGTCCACCAGGTGTTCCAGGCGGGGCGCGCCCAGATGGAGCCAAGCACAATGGTGATAAAGAAGAAGACTGTACTTACTTCAACAGCGGCGACTTCGAAACGATCCCAGCGCATATCTTTTGTAACGAGATAGGCAATGCCAGCTGCGGCCGCGAGGATGAAACCAAGCAAACCGACCCAGGCTGTGCCGATGTGGAAGTAGAAAACGCGCTGGACTTGTCCCATCACGGCTTCGGTAGGCGCGAACACGAGCGCGAGGTAGGTGGCTATTCCTAATACAATGACGGATGCAAAGTCGAGAATTTTAAGTGCGAGAGGTCTGGGTTGCATAGTTGCTCCTTATGAGTTTACGGTTTGTTATTGACAAATTATTCTTCCACGACAAAGTCAAACACCATGAATGCAATGGCGATAAAAATGACATCGTAAACAATGAGAAGGTTGATCGGTGTGAGTACCTCGGTAAAATCTGCGCCAGCCAGTAAACCGTTGCTGGCTTTAACCGATGCAAGTAGAACGGGCATTGCCACTGGGAATAATAAAATGGGCAGCAATACCTCGCGTGTGCGTGTTTGCGCTGACATGGTTGAGAGCAATGTGCCGACAGCCGCGTATCCGATGGAGCCGAGCAGAATCACACCCAGTAGGTCAAACCGAAATAGGTTCACATTATAGAGCACGCTATAAACGGGTAGGACAATCCCTTCCACTATCAGCATGAAAATCAAATTGCTGATTGCTTTGCCAAAATAAATGACCGAGCGATCCACTGGCGCGAGCAGGAGACCATCCATACAGCCGCGGTCTTTTTCAACAGACATGGAACGGTTTAGTCCGAGTGTGCCTGCGAAGGCGAATGTTGTCCACAATACGCCTGAGGTGACGGATTGACGCACCTTGATATCCAATTCCAACGCGAAGTTGAATATGATGATGACCAGAAGAGAAAAGACCAGCATCGCAGAAATTAGTTCAAATGAACGGAACTCGGCAGACAGATCTTTTTGAATGATCGCCAGTGTGGCTTTGAAGAAGGAAGGATGCAGGCTTTCCGCCTTTCGCTTTCCGCTTTCTACCTTCTTTTTTTTGCTTTCTGAATTATTAGCCATCATCAGTCCACCAATGCCTGTTTGTAGAACGCAAGCAAATTTGTTTTTTTTAATTCTTTTTGCGTCGCGGAAGCAGTGATCACTCCACGTGAGAGAATGTCAAAGCGGGTGGCCAGTTCTTCGGCGCGGGCCAGATCGTGCGAGGTCATAACCACGGTGCGGCCTTCAGCGGCAACCGAACGAAGCACTTCATCCAGCATTTCGGAGGCATCCTGATCCAGTCCTGTATAAGGTTCATCAAATAACATTACTTCGGGGTCGTGGATGACCGCGCGGCCAATCGCGAGTCGCTGCTGCATTCCGCGTGAGAAAGTGCGGATGAGGTCTTTTCGGCGATTTTCCAACCCGACCATTTCCAATACTTCGGTGATGCGTTCTTCCATATTCCCAATGCCATACATACGTCCGTAGAATCGCAGATTTTCTTCCGCGGTTAAATCTGGATATAACAAGGGCATGTGTGAAACAACGCCTAATTTAGCGCGGACTTGCGCGGCTTGGTTGGGGAGCTGATAGCCGGCGACCATGACAGCGCCTAAAGATGGGCGCGAAAGTGTGGCAAGGATGCGCAGGAATGTGGTCTTGCCCGCGCCATTCGGGCCGAGCAAGGCCACAAACTCACCCGGCTCAACAGAAAAATCCAAGCCTCGTAAGATGGTTTTTAGTCCAAAGCGTTTAACGAGTTTTTTTACTTCGATCATGAGTAGTTAGTAATTTGTAATTGCCAATTACAAATTACCCCTTTCTCTTTAAGACGCTCTTTAATTCATCGCGTCGTTTTTGATAGGCTTCATCAGAGAGTTTGCCCGCGCGGTGCAGATCATCCAGTGCAATGATGGCATCCATCAGAGATTCGGGATCTTCAAATTCATTTTCATCCTGATCCACTTCTTTCACTTTCTTGGGTCCGCGCATGAACAGCCATACGCCTGCAAGAATGAGTACCAGTCCGAGCGCGCCGACACCGATCAAGAGTGCCTTGTTTTGTAAAATATTCGGATTGACAGCGACGGAGGACGGCTTGCCGGTCACGGTGAATTTTATACTCTCATCCTTCTTCAAGCCGAGGGAAGAATAAACGTGAAAATTCGTACCGTTTTGTAGTTGAATACCTTCATCCTTCAATGTGCTGCCTTTGGCTTCCATGCCTTCCGGCAGGAATATATTGATGAGGTCAATTGGCAGGAGCGCTCCTTGAGAGATTTCAATTTTATCTGTCTTCGGAATGGATGCGAAAGCGATCAATCCGTATGGGGTTGTGCTGGGAGGCATGGCAAAACCATCTCCGGTTTGCACGAAAGTCGCAGTATCCTGCGTGGTTTCAAAGCCAAGTGCTTCAGAGCCTTCCGCGAATGCAATGAATGGAATATTTTTAGCGTCTGTCATTTTTACTGTGACAGTTTTGTCCGTGATATTTGCTATCGTATATACTGAAAACATCTGGGCGGATCCTTCAATGGCAAAGTCAAAGTAGATCTGCATTGAGGTGATCTGTAATGTCGAGTAATCTGTCGTGCCTTCGAAAATGGCGATGGGCGGGATGACCACTGCCACATCGCCGGCTTTCACAACGGCAAATTCAGATGTATAGACTGAACCATTTACATCCGCATCCGCGATAAAGATGCGGTTTTCAGGGATTTCAATATTTTCGAAGACATAAGTTCCATCAGGATTGATGGAACCTTCAAATGTTTTGATCTCTTGCGGTCCGGCATTGAGGTCAGTGCCATGTTCCATTACACGCAGTGTGACTTTCATATCACTGGGAAGTGGTTTACCTGTTTGATTATCAAGCGAACCGCTGACTTTACCGAAGCCTGCAACTGGTGCCGCTTCAACTGTTACCGCTGCTTGAACACTCGCTTCAGGTGTGACAGCAGCTTGTGTGCCATTAACTGGAGTAGTCTCGGCGGACGGAGTCCCCGTCTCAGCGCTGACGGGAGTCTCGCTGGCAGCAACAGCAGCTACCGCTGCGTGAGGAGCGGCATATGTCAAACTTCGTAGATAGGCGGCGGCGGCTAAGGATTCATCCTCTGTAAAATTCTTTCCAAAAGCGCTGATGTCGCCTTTGCCTTTTTTCATGATCTGGATGAGATCATTTTCGGAAAGCGCTGACATCATTTCCAGATTGCTGAATGTCTTTGCGCAATCGGTGCAGCTGCTATCAACAAGTGACTTGCCTTGCGCGATCTGATCGATATCGGAGTGAAGAGTCAGTGCGTAGGAAACTACATCCCAGCGTTCCTGATCGTTCAAACTTGCAAATGGCGGCATAAAGCGCTCGAGGTTGCCTTGCGTGACGGTCATGAACCAGGTGGATGGTAATGCCTCTTGCGCGAAGGATGCCAAGCCAATCGGGGAAACTTTGACCGAGAGTTCTTTGCCTTTTGGACCATCTCCCAAGCCAGTGGAGCCATGACAGGGTTCGCATTTTTCAATATAGATCGCCGCGCCGTTCATAATATTCGGTGTGTTCGCAGGGAACAATGGTCCCATTGTTGGCGCCGGTGTTGGCGGTACATAATCTGGTGGCGGAGTAACATCTTCGGCGAGGGTGAAGTTGCACGCGGCAAGAAGTACCGCGATGGATAGGACGAGCAGGACGTGTCGTAGTTTCATTTATTTCCTCAATGTGCGTTTTAACGTTATTACAGAGATTTTCCGCAAGACGGACAGAATTTATCAGAGACGAGTACTGGCTTGCCGCACTTTGGGCAAAATCCAGCGGACTTGCTCTTGTGCTCTTTTCGGCGCGCAGCGATCATCGATTCAAGATCGTCATCATCGATTGGTTCAACTTTGGCAGATAAATCCGCGCGGACTGCGGCTGCGGCTTGTTCAATGCGCGATTCAACATTGCTTTCTAACGTGAATCCAGATGTGAGTTCATCAAGCTTTCGCAGGATGTCTGCGCCTTTTTGGATCAACTGGGTGCGTTGATCGGGATAATCCTCCGGGGGAATCTTGCCGAGATTATGATCAAAATCCAGTTCCTGCAAAGAGTTGATCACACGGTCACGTTCCGCTTTTAAGGCGGAAACTTCGAGGGTTTCACTCACGCGTGTGCGGCGTTTGCGCGCTGTGAAGGGTGCATATAAAAAGATGCCGATCAGAACGACAACTGCGAAAATAAGAAAGATAGAACCTAGTTGCATGGTTGGTTTTCCCTACTGAACACTTTGAATCATAGATTTGATCTCATCCACTGAGGAAAAGGGGCCGATCTTTATATTTTGCAATATCCCTTTACGGTCAATGATATAAGTTTCCGGCACGCCCATTTGGCGGTTTAAAATACTGGAGATGTTTGATTTCAGATCTGGCGCGTTCGGAAAGCTGATGTTAAATTTCGTCAGATATTCATTTGCGCCGGCGGGGGTATCCACATAATCCACACCAACGAAGACCACGTCATTGCCGTCTTTATAGATTTGCCAGGCTGCTTGCAGATCGGGCGCTTCCTGTTCACAGGGTTTGCACCACGAAGCCCAAATGTTGACGACAATGATCTTGCCTTGCAGGTCAGAGAGTTTCATCTCCTTTTTGCCGTTGTATTCATACCCTTCATAAAAAACAAGGTTGAAATCAGGGACGGGTTTCCCGACAATCGCCATTGGGTTTTGGGCGCGTCTCAAACCGAAAGCAACCAGTCCGAGCAACCCCACAACAAATATCCAGATGACAACCTGTGTCCAGATCGGTACACCGTGTTTTGCGTTTGATGTTTCTTCTGTCATAACATTCTCCGTGGAAAGTAAAAGTAAGACCTAGCAGGTTGCCACTCCCATCCGATGGATGGGAAGGAATCCTTAAAGCCTGTCAGGTCTGATTATCTTTTGTGCTATTTTTGTTTCTTTGCTTCTTCTTCGAAACGAGCCAAATAATCATCTTTTAGGGGCGATGCTTCGGTTCCATCCTCGCTCGAACTTGCTGTGGCAGCTTTGGGTGTTGTCCACTCTTTGAGCGAGCGGAACAGAATGATCGCGCCCGCCAGAATGATGAGCGGCGGAATTATGTAAATGATCAAGTTGAATTTTGTGGTCAAGGGCGGCGCAGCCAGAACCCGATCACCAAATTGATCGACGAAATATTGTTGGATCTGAGCTTCTGTTTTGCCTTCCGCGAGCATTCCGCGGATCTGTTCACGCCAATCTTTGCAGGCATCTGTTGGGCAAACATCCAAAGGCGTGTTTTGGCAAACCGGACAATACAGATCATGCGCGACTTTGTTTACTTCGTCATCTGTCGGGAGATTATCCTGCGCGAGCGCAGCGCCTGTGAACAGAATACCTAGTAATACTATAAAGGTGAAAGTGTATAAAAACTTTTTCATGGTAAATCTCCAACGTTTGAATGTTAATCCGCTGCGCTGGGTTGGGTTGCGCTTAGTGAAATTCCGCGTCGAGAGATTTCCTCGGCAGGGTCGCGATCAGGCCAGGCTGCAAAAATGATCCCAACCAGAAAGAGCAGGCTGCCGACCCACAACCAGTTAACCAAAGGGTTTACGAAAATCTTGAAGGTCGCACCCATGGCTGTTGTTGGCTGCCAGTCTACCAGAATGATATACAGGTCATCTTTAAATGTGGAGCGATTGCCTGGGATGGTCATGTTTTGTTGTGAGTCAAAGTAATAGTCTATTCGCGGGTGAAGTTGACCGAGATAGATCCCATTTTTATAAATATCCATCGTCGCACGGGTAAAATTCACACCTTTGCCTGTGTCATCCCAGGAAGCCAGTTCACGATATTTTACTGTGTACCCGGAGATGTCTAATGCATCACCTTTGGCCAGCTCGCCTTGTGTGGATGTCTGGAATGCTTCCATCCCGAGAATGCCGATCGCCATTAACATCATGCTGATGTGAATGATGTATCCTCCGTAGCGGCGGCGGTTGCGTCCCATCAGGCGGGAGAGCGCGCTGAAGAAATTTTCGTTCTGTGATCTTTGTCGTGCGCGTGCGCCGCGCCAAAATTCCTGCGCGGTAACGAATATCACGAGTGCGATCAGGAAGAATCCGATCAGGGCGATGTAATTCATTGTGTAGGTAATGAACAGGATGACGGTCACGACCAAAGCGATCAGCGCGGATTTCCACATGGCGCGGCCAAGAGTCTTGACGGTTGAATGTCCCCAGGCAGAAAGCGGAGCGACTCCCATTAAGAACATCAACCCTGCAAAAATTGGAGCGGTGGCGCGTTCATAGAATGGCGGACCGACGGTTACTTTTTGGCCGGTGAACAATTCAGAGACGAGCGGGAACATCACACCCCAGAAGCAGATCACAAGCACGCTCATGAAGAGAAGATTATTGAGCAGGAATAATGCTTCACGCGAAAGCATGGATTTCATTTCTGTTTCGCCGCGCAACTGGGGCCAGCGATAAATCACAAGCGCGATCGATGCGATCAGTGTGGCGGATACAAATGCCATAAAGAGTGGGCCGATCGGGCTGTTGGCGAAGGCGTGGACAGAGGAAAGCACACCAGAGCGCGTCAGAAAGGTGCCGAAGATAACGAGCGCGTAGGTGAGGATGACGAGGATCATGTTCCAATGTTTGAGCATGCCGCGTTTTTCCTGGATCATGACGGAATGCAGGAAGGCTGTGCCGGTCAGCCACGGCATAAAGGCCGCGATCTCAACTGGGTCCCAGCCCCAGTAACCGCCCCAGCCTAATACGTCGTACGCCCAGCGCCCACCGAGGACGAGTCCAAAGGAGAGGAAGAGCCAGGCCCACAAAGACCAGCGGCGGGTCAAGCGGATCCAGCGGTCATCGGTGCGGCCGGTGATAAGGGCGGCCATGGCGAAGGCATACGGGATCACGTAAGAGACAAAGCCAAGATAAAGCATGGGCGGGTGAATAACCATGCCTGGGTGGCGCAAGAGCGGGTTCAATCCATTGCCATCCTGCGGGGTAAAAATAGTCGCAAGGGCTGGCTGGAACATGTGCGGTTCGACATTTCCATTTACCAGCCAGTAGCGTGTAAATGGATTTTCATAGAAGACCACCATGCCGAGGAAGAAGACAAGCGTGACCGAGCAGACCATAACCACCCACGGCAGGAATTCAATATCGCGATCCCATTTGCGGATAGTGACTGCGGATGCGAATGCCGCCAACAGCCACGACCAAAATAGAAGCGAGCCGGCTTGTCCGCCCCACCAGGCTGTGATTTTGAGGTAGGTGGGCATACTGCGGCTGGTCACTTCGTAGACGAAGGCGACTTCAAAATGGTTGTTGACCAGTAGATAGATCAAAGACCCGGCTGCGATCGTGATCAGTGGAAATGTAAGTAACATGCCGCGCCGCGAACTCTCCACCAGGGAAGCGGATTTTTTCGTGGCACCATAGACCGCCGCCACAACACTGTAAACCGCAACGAGGAAACTGACCAGCGTAATACCATATCCAAATTCAGCAATCATAAGATATCCTTTTTATGTAGACCCTAAAGATGATTCTCTCAAAAAGTTGGGTGAAATAAAACCTGACAGGTAGAAACCCATCAGGTTACTTTTTTATTTATTCGCTTCTGCTTGATCTGGTACCGCTTGTTTATATTTTGTTGGACATTTGAGCAGAAGTTCGTCAGCATGGAAAACTCCGTCACTGTCAAGTTTGCCGGTCAAGATTGCCTGAGCCTCACCGCGCAGAAGATCTGGTTTGGGTCCGATGTAAACAACTGACACATGTTGACGGGTGGGATCGTTGACCGCATCAGATAGAACTTTTGCCAAGCCGCCTTGCGCTTCGATCTCGGCATTGTCGCCGGAGACGTGTGCGATATCGAATGTGAGGGTAAGTGTGGCGGAATCATATTTGATTGTGTCGCCCATTACCGCACCGGAAAGACGTAAGCTTTGACCAACGGCTTGTGCGCCTTTGGCTTTTACTTCATCAACCGTCATGAAATATTCGGCGCTCGCCTGCGTGGATGAAACGATCAGGTAAACCACCGCCGCCAGAATAAGCAGCCCGCCGAGAATGAATTTAGTACGTTGCATAGTGCCTCCAAAAAGAATTCTTTATAGACTTTCGAAATTTATAAGAAGCTATATAAACCTTCATTCATTTTACATGGCGACATTAAATCACGATGAGATTTGGGGGTGGATGAATGTTACTAAAACGTTCTAGTTTTGTCATATTTTGCATGTGCTGATTTTTGTTTGGTGATATAGTGGGCAGGATTTCTCAAAGGAGTTTTCTCGTATGCGAATAAAGATAACAATAATATTCCTGTTATTCGGGTTGACCTTTATCCCCGTGGATTCTTCTTTTGCCGCCTTCTCTGCTGAAGTGACGAATGATAAAGTGATTTTTTCATTTCCCGAGACAGCCACGTTTTCAGCCAGACTTGCCGCCGATGCAGCCATTGCTTCGGTCGTTTTGGAATATGGAAATGAGCAAAAAAACTGTGGTGAAGTGATAGCAAAAGCGTTCCCTCAATTCACACCCGCTAAAAATACCAATGTTGAATGGATCTGGGATATGCGTCAGAGCGGTTCACTTCCGCCAGGCGCTTCGCTCTGGTGGCGATGGCGCTACACTGACGATACCGGTAGGGAATATCTCAGCGAGACACAGACTGCCACCTGGCTTGATAATACACATAAGTGGCAAACCATCACCAGTGATTTTTTGCGCCTACATTGGTATGACGGTGATCAGGCATTTGCGAAAGATTTGCTGAACGCCGGTCAGGTGGGTCTTGAATTCAACAAATCTCAGTCTGGCCTTATCCCTGACAGCCCAATTGATATCTATATCTATGGCAACCAACAGGATATGAAAGACGCCATCCTTTTTGAACCGGCATGGGAAGGCGGAGCAACTTACCTCCAATATGATATTGTTATTATCGGGATATCCCCATCAAACGCAGTATGGGGTCGTGGAGCGATGGTGCACGAATTAACCCATGTGCTTGTCCATCACCTCACATTTTCCTGCCTTGGCAGGATACCTCTATGGATTGACGAGGGGCTTGCTGTTTACAGCCAAGCAGAATTTGATGCATCTGCCACTTTCAAGGATTATCTTGATCAGGCCATAAGCCAGAACGGCATTCTTTCTTTGCACTCAATCAGCGGTGATTTTTCAGCGATCCCCGAAAAATCCAGGCTTTCTTATGGAGAATCTTACAGCATAATAAAATTCCTAATTGACACATACAAACAGGAAAAGATGACATCTCTACTGACAACTCTGCGTGACGGAATTGTCATCGACAATGCGTTGACTAAAGTGTATGGATTTGACATGGATGGACTCGAAGACGTGTGGCGTGATTCAGTTGGGGCTGTGCGTCGAGTGGTTTCTGCTCAACCGACAGCTCAGCCCACCCCGACATTTGTTCCGACCTTCGTGCCTGTTTCTGGCGCGCCGCTGGCAGTGACTCCTACTCCATACGCGATCCCCACTTCCACCATTAATGGTGGACAGCCAGCCCTGCGCGGAAGTCCGCCTATTTGGTTGACATTGTCATTGCTTGGATTCTGCTGTTTGCTCATGTTGATCTTTGGAGTCTTCACGTTGGGATTCTTTGTCCGTTCGCAGAATATAAAGGCGAGGAAAAATGATCAAGCGAATTAATTTTTTGAGAAATGTATTTGCCGCATTATTTGTTTCAATTTTTATAACCGCCAGCGCGCATCCTGCGCCAGCGTGGCAAAATGATATTCCGCTGAATCAAGCCCTCGTTTTGGCTGGAGGCGAGACCACCAATCCGCGTGAATATGACCCGGCCACCACGCACGGCTCGGGTGACAAATTGATCTACAGCGGACTCGTCTCATTTGATCCGAACTTAAATCTCACACCTGATCTCGCAGAAACCTGGGAAGTGAGCGGCGACGGCACGATCTACACTTTTCATTTGCGCGCTAATGCTTACTTTCATAATGGCCGTTCAGTGATCGCGCAGGATTTTGTTTATTCGTGGGAACGGGCTGTCAGTCCGGCGATTGCCTCAGATACCGCGTTGACCTATCTCAGCGATATTGTTGGTGTGAACGAAGTGGCTGCGGGGCAGGCTGACCACATCAGCGGTTTGAAGGTCATTGACGATCTTACTTTGCAAGTGACAATCGATTCTCCCAAACCATATTTTGTTTTAAAGCTTACTTATCCAACCGCGTTTGTTGTGGATAAAAATAACGTGGAGCAGGGCGGCGAATGGTTCCGCGAGCCAAATGGAACAGGTCCATACATACTCATCGAGTGGACAAGTAATACGCGTATGGTCTATCAGGCGAATCAGAATTTTTACCTTGGTGCGCCGTCCATTCCGTTTGTGATCGTTAACATGTACGCGGGTGATCCCCAGCGTTTATATGAAACGGGCGACGTGGATATAACCGGCGTGGGCTCGATCGAGCGCTTCCTTGACCCCGCAGAACCGCTTCATAATGAACTCATTAGTGGTGTTAGTCTTTGCACAGGCTACGTTGTTTTTGATACCACGCGTCCACCTTTTGATGATGTGGATGTGCGCAAGGCTTTTAGCATGGCCTTTAATCGCCAGCAATATATTGATATCGTCATGGGCGGCCATGCCTTGCCTGCCGTTGGAATCTATCCGCCTGGCTTGCCTGGATTTAGTTATGAATTGCAGGGCTTGCCTTATGATTCTGCTCAAGCGCGTGAGTTGCTTAAGCGATCCAAATATGGCGGCGCGGATGGATTGCCGCCTATTGTGTATACGGATGCTGGTCTTGGCAGCAATGTCAACGCGGATGTAGCCGCGCTGGCCGAGATGTGGCAAAAGAATCTGGGTGTGACCATTACTGTGGAGAATCTCGAACCCAATTATTTTTCTGATCAGATCTACGTGGGCAATCACGGTCAATTATTAAGCGGTGGCTGGTGCGCGGATTATCCTGACCCCGAAAACTTTGCCGATGTTCTTTTTCATACAGGCTCAAATCAAAACAGCGGCGGCTATTCCAACCCCGCGCTGGATGCCATACTAGAACAGGCGCGCATCGAACAGGATGTGACGAAGCGCATTGCTTTATATCAACAGGCTGAGCGAATCATAGTTGAAGATGCCCCCGTGCTTTTCACCACGCACTCGTTATCGTATCAACTCATCAAACCGTATGTCAAAGGATATTCGTTTACGCCGTTCGATATCCCAATTGAAAGATATATGTGGTTAGATGGGAAATAATTAGACGGTAAAAACGGATATCCGTTCATCGTTTACGGTCTAGCTTCTACAAAAAACTCCACCGCATCAATCTCTGCCGCGAGGCTTGACACTAAAAAGCTGAAAGAGATATTTCCCCCAGAAGGGAGCGCTCCGCCTTCCCAGCGTTTAACTCCAACCACGCGGCCATCTTTTGCATAGGCTACAGCCGCGACCCAGATTTGAGTCGCAGCTGATGATTCCGCTGGCAGGAAGATCTGTCCGCTGAGTTGAGCTATGCTCCCATTAATTTGAGCCACAGCATTTTGGATCACCGCTGGCGGGTACCGTGTATTGTTTAATGAAAGTTGATTTGCGCTGAGCACTTGAATTTGAATAGTATATTTTGATCGGACCTTTGAATCAAAGAAAACATAAACAGGCAAAGCTGAATTTGGCTGGACAATATCCAAAGGCATGAACGCGGTTTGACTCGCAAGTACATTATTGCTTTCATCAAGCAGCGTAATTTGTGCAGATATATTCTCAAGCAGTTCAGTTGTATTATTTTGAATGAGCGCGAAACACCACAGGCCGCCATCTGCTGAAGGGTGGCAAACTGTCTGGGTGACTGGGGCTGGCACGGGCGTTGGAGTCGATTTGTCTGCTTGCGCGGCGGAACTGTCTGGGATGAGAAGAGTCGACCCGATGGTCATGCTGTTCGGAGAGACATCAGGATTCGCCGCAATTAATTCATCCTGTGAGATATTGAATTGCTCGGCGAGTTTGCTGATCGTATCGTTTGCTTTTATTGTGTAAACAAATGGAGTTGAAGTGGGCAGCGCGGTCTCATCAATCACGATCACATTGACCGTGGATGTCAGGCTGGGTGTGGAGGTGACGTAAGGATCAAGCGAAGTGTTTGGCACGCGTTGAGTTGTGTGCGATGCACAGGCGGAAATGAGAAATACATAAATTAATAATAGTTTACGCATTCAATGATTATAATAGACGAACAAAATTCTTCGGAGGCATAATGAAATATCGTTTTCTAGGCAGGACGGGTATTCAGGTTAGTGAACTTTCTTTTGGCTCGTGGGTTACGTTTCATAATCAGGCAGGTGTGAAATCTGCTGTGGAAATGATGGCGGCGGCATATGACGCGGGCGTGAACTTTTTCGATAACGCTGAAGTGTACGCGGGCGGAAAATCAGAAACTGTAATGGGTGAAGCGCTCAAAGAGTTGAATTGGCGCAGAGGCAGTTATTTGATCTCCACAAAAATTTATTGGGGCCTGCAGGATGGCGTGAATGAAAAGAACACACTTAATCGCAAACGTCTCATCGAAGGCATTGCTGGTTCACTCGAACGCCTGCAGCTCGATTATGTGGATCTGATCTATTGTCACCGCCCCGATGCGAATACACCCATTGAGGAGACTGTCTGGGCGATGCATAATATCATCGAATGGGGACAGGCCTTATATTGGGGAACTTCTGAGTGGGCGGCTTCTGAAATTATTGAAGCGATCCAAATTGCGGAACGCCATCACTTGCACAAGCCTGTTGTTGAACAGCCGCAATACAATTTATTTGAGCAAGGTCGTATGCAGGGTGACTACATCCGCTTTTATAAGGAGTATGGCTATGGCTCGACGATCTGGAGTCCGCTGGCTTCTGGTTTGCTGACGGGTAAATATAGCAAAGGCATTCCCAGCGACAGCCGCGGTGCGCTCAAAGGTTATGAATGGTTAAAAGACAATTTAACCAATGAGCAAAGACTTGCCAAGGTTGCAGCGCTGCAACCCATTGCAAACGAACTCGGCTGCACACTTTCACAGTTGGCGCTGGCATGGTGTTTGAAAAATCCGTTCGTGAGCACAGTCATCACAGGTGCCAGTCGCGTGGATCAGGTTTATGAAAACATGAAGGCTTCAGATGTGGTCGATAAGATCACGCCTGAATTACAAGGCAAGATCGATGCGATCTTTGGGGTGAAAAAGGAAGAAGACGGCGTTTAATTTTTTGCTTCACTAAAAAGTAAACCTCCGAGTTCTTTAAAGAACTCGGAG
>CAIWRB010000193.1 GCA_903914955.1 uncultured Chloroflexota bacterium
CAGTGAAATCTTCCAATCCAGCGGCAATCTGCTCATATCCCTGCTTGCAACGGGATTGATCGCTGTGCTCTTTCAGCCATTGCGTGAACGTCTTCAACGCGTGGTCAATCGTCTGATATATGGCGAACGCGATGAGCCGATCTCGGTGCTAAATAAATTAAGTGAACGCCTCGAATCAGTGGTTGCGCCGGACTCCATCCTGCCGACGATCATTGAATCCATAACGCAGGCATTGATGCTTCCTTACGCCGCGATCATGCTGAAAGAAGGGACTGAATTCGTTTTAGCTGCAGAATATGGACAACCACCCTCTTCAAACCTGACCACCGAACTGTTCCCGTTAAACTATCAGACCGAACCCATCGGGCAGATCCTCGTATCCAGGCGCGCAGGCGAAGACTCGTTCACACCCGACGAAAAGACCTTATTGCAGAACATCGCGCGGCAAGTAGGGGTCGCCGCGTATGCCATCCAGGTGACGCGCGATCTGCAGCGTTCGCGCGAACGGATGGTCACCACGCGTGAAGAGGAACGCCGCCGCCTGCGCCGCGACCTGCATGACGGGCTTGGTCCAACCCTCGCCAGCCTGACATTAAAGTTGGACGCGGCTCGCAACCAATTGAAACAAAATCCCAATGAAACCGACATCTTGTTGGGTGAATTAAAATCCCAAACACAATCCGCCATAGAAGATATCCGCCGAGTTGTTTACAACCTGCGCCCGCCTGCATTGGATGAACTCGGATTATTTTCAGCCATTCAGGAATACGCCAACAATCTCATCCGCAGTGGATTATCTGTACAGATCGAACGTTACGGTGAATTTCCAAAATTACCTGCGGCAGTTGAAGTCGCCGCGTATCGAATCACTTGCGAAGCATTGACCAATACATCGAAACATTCGCAAGGGACTGAATGTGATGTTCGCTTGACGTTCAACGGCGCGTTGCAAATTGATGTTCAGGATAACGGCGTGGGATTGCCTGAAGGCACGTACATGGGTGTGGGAATGTTCTCCATGCGGGAGCGTGCCGCCGAATTGGGCGGAACATTTGCAATTGAATCTTCGACCAGTGGCGTACATATTAGTGCGCAGTTACCTTGCGAGGTGGAAGATGACTGAATCGATTCGCGTTCTTATTGTTGACGATCACGCTCCTTTCCGCGAAGGATTGCGGGCCCTGCTCACTTCTGTACCAGATATGGAAGTGGCCGGCGAGGCGGCTAATGGCGGTGATGCAATTCAGAAGGCCGCAAAATTACAACCCGATGTGATCCTGATGGATATTCAAATGCCGGGCACGAATGGCATCGAAGCCACGCGGCAGATCCATCAAACCAGCCCGCACATCGGTGTGATTGTGTTGACTATGTTCGAAGATGATGACTCGGTCTTTTCAGCGATGCGCGCCGGCGCGCGCGGCTACCTGCTCAAAGGTGCCGACCAAACCGAAATCCTCCGCGCTATCCATTCGGTCGCGAGTGGCGAAGCGTTGTTCGGACCAAACATCGCGCGGCGATTGATCAATTTCTTTACGCAGCTTAATTCCAAGCCTCCGCATCCATTCCCCGAACTGACCAAGCGCGAACGCGAAGTACTTGATTTGCTGGCGCGCGGCACGAGCAATACAGAGATTGCGGGCGCACTGGTCATCAGCCAGAAGACCGTTCGCAATCACGTTTCAAATATCTTCAACAAATTACAAGTGGCAGATCGGGCGCAGGCTATCATCCGCGCACGGACTGCAGGGTTGGGCTGAAAAACATTTGGGCTGGTCTACCTCGATCCAATGCAATGTCCCGATAATGAAAATGCCGTCCTCAAATAGAAGAGAGACGGCATAGTTTGTTTTATCTGGGTTTTTAGAATGCTAGTGAAATAAATAAAAGCGGCAGAAATATATCTCTGCCGCTTTTGGTTTTAGCCTGATTGCCAACTAGGTTTTGGTCGAATACTTCTGAAAAACGCTAAATTTCCGCCGCCTACGTTGCCGCCTACGTCCTTTTACGAAATTTATACCCGTATACATGATATATGCCACGCTGGACAGATCCGATTGCAGTTATGAGG
>CAIWRB010000194.1 GCA_903914955.1 uncultured Chloroflexota bacterium
AACGGCTTTGGTCTCAAAGTCCCGTTTTTTCTTTGGGCACTCTCCATCGCAATCGGTGCCGGCGCGTCCATCATTGCCGCTGTGTCGGGAGACATTCTTGGAGCCATGCTGGCACGGTTTGGGAATATTCGCGACAAAATGAACCGTGACTACACTGCAGAACTCGCAGATTGGCGAGATAACCTAACTGCATCCTGGGAGAAATCCCCTGAGCGGGAGATCGCCAGAAACAACATTACAGCCACGCGTAATCAACTTCGTGCCGGCCGCGCCTTCGGTTCGCCGGTTCGTTCGGTTCGCCAACGAACCGGAGCGAACCCAACTAACCAACCGAGTATCAGTCCTGTGGCTCAGAAAATTTTTGCTTACATGCAGGAAAACTCCAACGGTACTATTCCGGGGTGCAAACAAGTCCAGGATGCTCTTGGCGTTTCCAGAGGGTATGCATCAGAACAGATCAGGATATGGAAGGATGCCCATCCGGAGTTTCCTATAACAGAGATGGCATACAACGAGACATGAATTTTTCCAATTTTGCATCTAGGCAATGATCGAGAGTAATCCTAAACGTACTTTAAACACGAAGACAGATATGGGTAATAAGAGTGGAACGGTAATGAATTTGTTGCTATATAAATCGAGGGAAAAAGTATAATAATAAAACTTTGGCATAGATTTATTGGGTTCATGCCAAAGGTATCATTTGCACTGCTGACAAAAGATGGCGTGAAAAGACCCTAAATCCTTATGAATAACCTACTGACCCCAAAAAACAACTGGAAGCTTTCATCTGGCGATTTCAACCTTGCGGTAGTGATACATTTCACTTCGCTTATTGGGTCAGCCGGCCACTTCCTTTTTATCTTCCTATTTTTCTGGCTGGGCGTAAACCAGATGGCTTGGTTGAATATCGGGAGTTGTGCCATTTTTCTATTTTGTTTCTGGCTCAATTGGCGCGGAATGCCTCATTTGGCATTGCTGCTAGGGGTCCTTGAAGTGGTAATTCATGCGATCCTGGCAGTGGTCTATGTGGGCTGGGAGAGTGGCTTCCACTATTACATCATTGGTCTTACCCCGTTGTTATTCTATTCCCAATCATGGCGCCTCTCCACCAAACTATTAATTACCAGCATCCTTTGTGGGGTGTATATCTCACTTTATTTCTATGCCCTTGTAATAAATCCACTGGTTGCCATCGACCCAATACGCTTGCACACCGTCGGTGTGGTGAACATTATTACCCTCTTTATTGTCTTTGAGGCGCTGTCAAATTATTACCGCCTGGCAGCAACTAACGCCGAGAACGCCTTGACACAAGCCAACATGAAATTGAAACATCAGGCGCACAATGATGCACTGACCAAACTACCAAACCGGCATAACCTTACAGAGCGCATTGAAGACTTGGTGACAGCTTATCTGGTCAACCCTGATCCTTTCTGTGTGATATTAACCGATGTTGATAATTTCAAGAAAATTAATGACACTTATGGGCATAATACGGGTGACCTAATCCTGGTGATGGTAGGCGAAACGCTGCTTAGCTGCATGCGCGAACATGATCTGATCGGCCGTTGGGGTGGAGAAGAGTTTCTAGCCCTGTTACCTAGAACAAAGGTAGCGGGTGCCAGGCTCGTTGCCGAGCGTATGCGTCAGAAGATTGCCGCTATGAGACTTCCTATTAGCGAAATTGAAAAGAATATCACAATGACCTTTGGCATCGCCGAGTTTGATAACGAAACAGACGCCTCTGGGTGCATCAATCGCGCTGACCAGGCAATGTATCAGGGAAAGATCAGCGGAAAAAATTGCGTAAAGGTACATGGCGGGGATTGAACGTTCATCGTTCTTATCTTCATGAAGACACAAGTTGTCATCCACTAATGCATAGACCGATAGACAGTATTGTACGAAATTCGAAAATGTAGCGGCAACCTTCTTAATAATTCCCATAAAGATCATAACAACCCGATCCTGCTCTCCGACAACAGAAACTCCAATGTGGCGTAAAATATCAGCATTGCTGTCATTCAAGGAGAAATTCATGGATCCAATTACAACTGCTGTTCACAATGGGGAATTTTGCAGCAATGTATTCTGAAACAGCTATCCAGTCTCCGACGCCAGAGACCTTGACATGAAAATCTTCGGCGTGGACTTTACCAGCGTGCCCAGTTCAAGAAAGCCCATTACCTGTGCCCAATGCCGGCTGGATGAAAATGGCTTATCTCTGGAAACTTCTTTTCCCATCAGATCATTCGATGAATTCGAAAACTTCCTCTTGCAGCCAGGTCCCTGGGTGGCGGGGTTTGACTTCCCATTCGGACAACCACGAAAGCTGATCGAAAACATGGGTTGGCCGCAGACATGGGAGGGATATGTCCGTCACTTATCCCCCCTGACAAAAAAGGACTTTGACGCATTACTAAAAACATATCGCGATGCGCGACCCAGCGGGGACAAACAGCACCTACGCCGTACAGATGATATAGCGAAATCCAAAAGTCCGATGATGATGTATGGCGTCCCGGTAGGAAAAATGGCAGTACCGCATAACTTGCTATTCAGTTTTCAAAATGCCGCTTTGCCCTGTCAAAAAGTCTGAAAACACTCTTGAATTTGGTCCGTTGACGCTTGCGAAAAGTATAGACAAATTTTTCAATAGCAAGTTATGCTCCATTGCGAAAAATGTTTTTGGAGGGCTCCAGAAGGCTTCTTGATGCATGCATAAGTGTTCATCCATGCCGTGAGAGAAATGATCCGCGCGTGGTCGTTGAAGCCTATCCTGCATTAGTGGCGCGTCGCTGGATCGCAAATCACAGTTACAAGAATGATGAGAAAAAGAAGCAGACGCCGGCACTGCGATTTGCCCGTGAAGAGATTGTCCGTGGC
>CAIWRB010000195.1 GCA_903914955.1 uncultured Chloroflexota bacterium
ACGGCCATGCCAACCAGGATCACAACAAAATATGAAAGGAATAGTTTAATACCTAAATGCGAACGAATGAGTTTCATAGGTCACCAGTTTTATAAAAGTTCGTCGTCAAAACGATAGCCAACGCCGCGCACAGTAGCGATCAGATCAGGGTTTCCTAATTTTTGGCGAACATGTCCAAGATGAACATCCACCACGCGCATTTCACCAAAATACGATCCGCCCCAGACGCGCTCGAGCAATTGCTCACGTGAAAGAACACGTCCACGATTTTCGGCGAGCGCAAGCAGGATATCAAATTCGCTGGCTGTCAGATCAATGAGATCATTATCTACAGTGACTTGACGTGCGCCGGTATCGACTCGGACATGACGAAAAGCCAGCACGGATCCTTCTACGCCCGAGCCTGATCCTGTTTGAATACGTCTTAGCGCCGCCTTGACTCTTGCCACCAACTCACGGGGACTGAACGGTTTCGTCATGTAATCATCCGCACCGACAGAGAGGCCGACGATCTTGTCAGTCTCCTCAGTGCGGGCAGTTAATAAAATAACATACACCTGCGACTCACGACGCAGGCGCGAAAGCAATTCCAATCCATCCATTCCGGGCAGCATGATATCCAATACGATCAGGTCGGGTTTGAAAACGCGCACAGCTTTAAGTCCCGAAGGACCATCTGTCGCGGTGAAGACTTCGTATCCTTCAGGTTTCAAATAAGCTTGAACAAGCGTCACAATGGAAGGTTCATCATCAATTACAAGGATTTTTGTCATAGTGGGATTCTCTACTATTTTTTTTTCTTTATCATAAAGCAAGTGTAAAGGTTTGGTAAAGGTTTGTATCAAACAAACTTGACTGGTTTCCATAAATCCTGTCAGGTCTTAAGAAGTGTATAATTGTCATCATGACAGAAGAAAAAATCCAATCCCTTGTACGTAACAAGATCGCCATGCTGATCGATGGCGATAATGCTCAGGCGGGTTTGCTTTCCCAAATGCTCGTTGAATCTGGCCGTTACGGACAAGTGACCGTGCGCCGCATTTACGGTGACTGGACAACTTCCAGCATGAATTCGTGGAAAGAGACATTGAACTTTCACGCCTTCCAACCCATTCAACAATTCCGCTATACGATCGGCAAGAACGCCACCGACAGCGCCATGATCATAGACGCGATGGACATCCTGCACGCGAGCGTGGTGGATGGGTTTTGCCTCGTCTCATCTGACAGTGACTATACTCGATTGGCTACCCGCATACGAGAGACGGGCATCTTTGTGATGGGCATCGGTGAGAAGAAAACGCCCAAGCCTTTCGTCAACGCCTGCGATGTATTTGTTTATACCGAAAATCTTGTGACAGAAAAGAAGACGGTCACTCAAGCACACAAACCAAAGGATGGGACAAAGAAAAATAAGGATGAAAAAGAAATTGACCCGGTGCCATTGCTCACTCAGGCGTTTGAAATGTCAGTTCAGCCGGATGGCTGGGCGTCACTGGCAAACATGGGCAACTCACTCTATCAACTCGACCCAGGCTTTGACCCGCGCACGTATGGTCACAAACAACTTTCGAAAATGATGATGAAATTCAAGGACCAATTTGAAATTCACGAAAAAGATACGGGCGGATTTTTTGTGAAAATCAAAGAGTAGGTTTGCATCACCGTATAGCCCTATGGGTTTTGAATAATTAATTTCCTTAGTTTATATTCGCCCAAAGCGTGAAGAAAACATGTATTTTGGGTATCTTCCCAATAATATGGGGTGGTCTGAAAATAAAAAAACGTGTAAACTTTGAAACATGTTAGAAGACATTGACTTGAACGCAATCCACGATGAAATTGTACGCAAGCAGGTGCGGCAATTACTGAATCTGGTCGAGAAATTATCGGCGGATTTACGAGCGTTGCAGGAAGAGAATCAGAAACTGCGTGATGAAAATAACCGTCTCAAGGGGGAGCAGGGCAAGCCGGACACAAAAGCCAACAAAGAACAAAAAGCAGAGACGAGCAATCATTCGTCAGAAAGTGAGCGGAAGCAGCCGCGCAAACGTCACAGGTCGAACAAAAACGATAAGATCAAGGTAGATCGAAAAGAAGTGGCAAAAGTTCGAGTGGAAGACTTGCCAGCGGATGCGCAATTCAAGGGTTATGTTGATGTGGTAGTACAAGATATCGTGGTGAAAACAGATAACGTACTATTTCGAAAAGAGAAGTACTACTCGCCAACTACAGGCAAGATCTACCTGGCAAAACTTCCTCAAGGCTATGAAGGGCAATTTGGTCCGGGAGTAAAAGCGCTGGCACCGGATATGTATTTTGAAGTTGGGGCAAGCGAACCGAAAATCCTGGGATTTCTGTATCGAGTTGGTTTGAAAATCTCGAAAGGTGAGTTTTCCAACCTGCTGATCAAAAACCAGGATGTGTTTCACAATGAAAGCGATGCGCTGTACGAAAGCGGATTACGCAGCTCAAGCTACCAACAAAGCGATTCGACCCTGACGCGGGTGAACGGACAGAATCGGAACTGCCATGTAGTCTGCAATCGATTCTATAGCGTGTATCGCACCTTGCGATACAAAGACCGCCTGAGTGTGCTGGATGTATTGCGCAACGGTCGCGAGCGAAAATTCTGTCTGAACCAAACCGCGTTGGATTGTCTGGCGAATGTACAACTCTCGCAAGCGACACGCCAGACTTTGAGCGCTTGTTGCAGTGAATTGGAATTGGATGAAGAAAACTTCCACAAGCACCTGAGTGCCCTGTTACCCAACCTGGGCCATCAGCAACGCAAAGAAATCATAGATGCTGCCGCTATTGCAGCTTATTGGGCTGAAACTGACTGGCCCGTTGTTGAGATCCTAGTTTGCGATGACGCGCCTAACTATAAAAAACTCGTGCGCAGGATTATGTTGTGCTGGGTGCATGAAGGGCGTCCGTATAAGAAACTATACCCAGTTGTGCCACTCCATCGCCAACAGCTGGACAACTTCTTGAAATGCTTCTGGGATTATTACCGTGAGTTACGAGCCTACAAACAAAATCCAAGCGAAGCGGAACACGCTCGCTTGGAAACAGTTTTTGACAAATTATTTGCCACCCAAACTGGATATGAAGCTCTGGACGATCGAATTGCGAAAACCAGGGCCAAGAAAAAATCTCTGTTGTTGGTGTTGGAACACCCTGAATTGCCCTTGCACAACAACGAATCAGAACTAGGGGTCAGACGCAGGGTTCGAAAACGGGATGTCAGTTTCGGTCCGCGTACTGAAGCAGGCAGACTTGCCTGGGATACCTTTATGACGCTGGCCGAGACCACCAGAAAATTGGGAGTTAGTTTTTACGCCTATTTGCATGACCGGATTACCGGAGCTAATGCCATTCCGCCTTTGGCAGATTTAATCACGCTGGCTGCTGACAATTTTAAGTTGACGCAATCTTGCACTACCCCATAATATTGGGAAGATACAAAGAGTTCAATATTTCTTCGGTGTTTCCTGAATGAGAAATACATATTACGAGAGTCCGCGGTCCGCTTGCGAAGGTGGGCAAACCATAATTGCGATGTACTGTTACAGGGAGATGAATATTTGAGAAAACAGAAGCAGCTACCAGTTCCGCCACGATCGCTGAATCTCCCATCGCAGAGACGATAATATGTTGGATGTCAACATAATCAGGCAGCGGCAGAGTCTGCCCCAATTCCCATGCCTGCTGAAGTTGATTGGGAAGCCCGTCAATTTCAGCAAGCATATTTTTTGTGTCAATTTTTTTGAAGAGGCCGAGATCGTCTAAATTCATTAACTCGCGTCCTTGATGAATTTTGTTAGATCCTTTTTCATTTCTTTGAGTGATGGCATGTGAACGTACATCATGTGACCCGCGTTGTAATACGCCATGCGGATATTGCCGCGCAAAGATTCATCGAGGCCAAGATGATCGAAGGTGTATTCAGTTGCGAAGTAGGGCGTACCGAGATCGAAGTAACCATTGGCAACAAATATTTTCAGATATTTATTGAAGGTCATGGATTGGCGCAAAGTTTCGGCGACATTGACATATTGATTTTGGAAATATTCATATGACCAATTCATCCAAACTTTATCGCTGAGAATCTCATACGGTTGGTCTGTTTCAAATTTCAATTCGGTGCGGATGTAATCATTGAATGCCGCAGTGTACGGGCCTGAGACTTGAGCGAAGAGTGGATCGTATTCATAAGATTCAGTAACTCCGCTGCGGTCGATTCCGGTATAGCGGCTGTCTAAACGGCCTATGGTTTTTCCTCGCTCACGCAAAAGCTCCTTGAAATAATGCCTATCAAGGATGCGAAGATTTGAGCGTTCAATAAAATCCTGTGAGATGCCGGTGTAATGTGAAAGTTTTTCGACAATATTGGCGCGTTCTTCAAGCGTGAGTGACGCACCTTTTAGCAACGCGGAAGCATATTCGCCCATCGCAAATTTCTCGGCTTCCTTGATGACGGTTTCCAAAGGCGCTTTGAAATTTAACTTGCCGTGATACCAGGCTGTGGCCGCATAAGCGGGCAGGAAGAGAATATATGGCAGATCATTGTTGAGGTTGAAATCAATGGTGGCGAAATCAAGCACGGCTGAGATGAGGATCAGCCCATTCAACAACATGCCGTGACGATTCTGTAAATACCCTGAAAGACCAGCCGAGCGCGTAGTCCCATAGGATTCACCGGCCAGGAATTTTGGAGAAAGCCAGCGATTGTAACGCGTGGTATACAAACGGATAAAATCACCGACAGATGCGATATCTTTTGAAAAAGTATGCCATTCGGCAGATTTTTCACCTTCCACCGGGCGGCTGAAACCGGTGCTCATCGGATCAATGAACACCAGATCAGTATCATCAAGAATGGAATATTGATTATCGGTCAACTTGAATGGAGGCGGAGGCATTTCACCATCATCTGTGAGCACTGCCCGGCGCGGTCCCAATACACCGATATGCAGCCACACAGACGAAGAGCCTGGTCCGCCATTGAAAGAGAAAGTGACGGGGCGTTTGGATTTGTCTTTCACGCTGTCTTTTGTGTAAGCGATAAAGAAAATCTGCGCACGCGGTTTTTCAACCTCACCCTCCTTCTCATAGACTTCTTCCTTCATCACCATCGTGCCAGTTGTGACAGTGTACTTAATGATCTTGCCGCCGATCTTGACCGAGTGCTTGCTCTCAACAAGATTATCTTTTGGAATTACTTTTTCATCCTTCTTTTCATCTTTCTTTTCTTCGGGTTTCTTTAAACCTGCCATGTTATGCTCCTATTTATTTTGATTGATCAACGCATAAACTTCTTTTTTATTCCAGCCACTTTGGTCCGCTAATTCAGCGGAAATCTCTTTTGCAGATTTGCCCGCTTGTAATTCTTTTTTGAGCGCAGCCAATAAATCTTTTTCCGTCCAGCGTTCATGGCTTTCGGTCTTCTTTCCTTCGATGACAAATGTAAATTCGCCGCGCGGTTCTTTTGATTTAAAATATTCAACAGCGCCGCTGACGGGTCCACGCCAGAATTCTTCGTAGAACTTTGTCATTTCTCTAGCGACGCAGATCTGACGGTCACCTAAAACAGAGAGAATATCTTCGAGCGAGTCAACAACGCGGTGAGGGGATTCTAAAAAGATAAGGGTGTAGGCCAGGCTGGAAACCTGACTTATGGCTTTGCGGCGGTCTGTTGATTTATTGGGAAGATATCCAAGATACAGAAATGAATCCGTGGGCAGTCCCGAGACAGTCAAGGCGGCGATGGGTGCCGAAGGACCAGGAACGGGCCGAACGTCAAAGCCTGAAGCGAGAGCGGCTTTGACCAATTCATAACCGGGGTCATTGATGGCCGGCGTGCCCGCATCCGAAACCAAAGCCACGTCGCCTTTTGAAAGAGTCTCAAGGATGAGATCCAGCTTTTTTATTTTATTGTGTTCAAAATAACTGGTGAGTGGACTTTTTATCTCAAAGTGTTTGAGCAATGTTCCGGTATGACGCGTATCCTCGGCGGCGATCAAAACTGCTTCGTGCAGGATTCGCAAGGCACGCTGCGATATATCTTCAAGATTTCCGATCGGTGTGGCGACGAGATAAAGAATTCCCATTGAGTTATTTTATCACCGCGCTTCGGGAAAGTAGAACCGGGCGATTCTCGCCCGGTTCTACTTTCAACAACCTTTTAGTTTCACCACAAAAATGGTACAACCTGCACCTTGCGGCGGCTCAACGATACAGCATTGATTCGCAGAGTCGAAGCTGTCACCCTGCGAGCATTTATCGAGGTCGGAATTGGGGATTACCAACGGCACGCATGCCTTTAGATCAAATACAAGAAATGACGGGCCTGAGCACGATAATACCCTCCTCCCTCTACTGGTGGCTTCAGAAACACATAAAGCCAGTGGATCGGTTATTTCAAAAGTCGCGTCTTCGGGTATGGTGATCGTTGTATAAGGGCGTTTCTTAATGCAGATGTAGTCGGTCTCTTTTACGAAAGGAACCGCGCTCGTGATATTCTCGGAACAGAAAGGCGCAAAAGCGGAAGTAGCCGACGGAATCAAAGTTGGAACACTGGTCAATGTCGGACTGCTGGTCAATGTGGGTACAGTTATTAATACGGGCGCAGAAGTGGCGGTCGGTGGTTGTTCAATTACGAACAGTTGATTACGTAACAGGAAGAAACCGATCACCATGATTATCAACACAATACCTGCCGCCATCCATCCCATTCTTCCCCGAGATTGTTGATCATCAGGCAGATTCAGGCCATGATTCCTATTTAAACCAATATTCCCTTCAACTCCAAACGCCACAAGATTTAATGCTTTGGCTAATTCCAAAGTCGTGGAGTAGCGCCGTGTCTTGTCCTTCACCAATGCGGTTTTGATAACAACATCCACTTCGGCTGGCAGATCTGGGTTGGCTTTTAAAATATCCGGGATGGGATCGGTAATATGCTTGATGACCACCCCCATGGGCGTATCAGAGCGATATGGCTGTTGACCACTCAACATTTGATAGACGATCACGCCCAAACTATAAATGTCACTTTGACTATCAGCCTCGCTCCCCTTAGCCTGTTCAGGGCTCATATACGCGGGTGTGCCAACGATCCCGTTCCCGGTTAAGCCGGCAGATTTCTCTGTCAATTTAGCAACGCCAAAATCTGAAATGAACGGATCTCCATTCCCATCGAATAGAATGTTATCCGGCTTAAGGTCGCGGTGGATCACACCTTTCTTATGGGCATAAGCGAGGGCTAGCGCGACCTTTTCAATAATGCGAGCTGTATCCTGTAGGGAAACCTTGCCTTTATCGATCAGATTTGCTAGAGAGCCACCGGTCATATAGCGCATGACATAATATGGCTGCCCATTTTCCTCGCCAACATCATAGACAGGCACAATGGAAGGGTGCTCCAAAGCAGCTACAATCTTAAGCTCATGCTCAAATCTTGAGCGGAATTGCGGATCATGCAACATCTCACGTGGCAATACTTTTATCGCAACCTGACGGTCAAAACTTGGGTCGATCGCCTGATAAACTACAGCCATACCACCCCGTCCGAGTTCATCTTTAATTTGATAACGCCCAATTTTTTCTGGAAATGCCATGCGCGCAAGTATAAACCAGATGGAGTTGATGGCGCAAGAAATATGACAATTATTCTCTAAATAAAATTTCCCCAGCCCTAACTTGAATGATCAAGACAGGGCTGGGGAAACTGAATTTTGCAAAAATTTTACTCGAACAATTCAGATTTTCCTGAAGTGGCCATCACGAAACCAATGTACATCAGGATCGCGCCTGCGAACTCACTGAGATAAAGCATATCCGTCAGACCGGCTTTTAACAAACTACCGCCCACTGCCGGGAACAAGGCTCCAGCTGCGATCAAAATATTGCCGAACATGCGGTTCGCTAATATTTTCTTCCGCCAAAAAAGGAAAGCGGAATAAATTGCACCGCCAACCAGCGTCAGAGTGCCGTAGATGTTAAGCACGATCGTCAAAAAAATAGTGAGACCGCCGCGAGTTAGAAAATCTTTATATTGCTCCGACGCGGGATGAGTAACATCATAATTTCCGCTTAGAGCTGGCGCTGTCAAAACGAGGAAAAGTGCAAGGGCAGAGACGCCAGCCAAAACCCATGTGATGATCTGCGCCGCGTTGCCCTTGCGAATGAGCAGGTGAACGGTTCCCATCCCAAGCCAGGCGGCAGTCAACATCGCGCCTGTCAGGTACCAAACTTTCAAAACAAAAATATTGAAAGTCAAGCTGAGGATGACCTCGCTGAGCGTGCCAAGTCCGAAGCAGAACAGACCAACTGCCCAAAGCAGCAGGTGTATGCCGCCGCGCCGCCGATAGCGGTTATAAACAGCGACTACAAAAACAAAAGCGATCACAGTGGAAAGATACGGGATGTAATTCATAAGATCTCCAGGTTATAAAAATTATGCTGATGAGATTGCGCCAAATAGTGAGAGAACGATAATGACTAGCACTGCCAATAAAATCAGAACGAGCATGATCAGAAAAACAGGGACAAGTTTTTCTGTGAAGGACGAAGGGGAAAAACGTTTGGAACGATGAGGCTCAGGCATGAATAATCATCACTGCTGCACTGACTTAATGATTTAAATTTTCCAATGACTCATACGTCTGCAAGAGGCTGATTAAAATGTCGTCGGTGAAGGTATGCATCTTATGGAACATCTCTGCTGTTTGTCCCGACGGCAGATTGGCATTGCCATAAACGTTGATCACAGACTCGATCAACGTATTTCGAAAGAATAAAAAAGCGCGCGCCGCATCTACATAGCTTAAACTATAGCGATGCGCGCGTGACGCATATTCATAGCCGATGGCATAGGCTTCACTATCGGCTACGACTCCATTCGACGCGAGGTAATTCATCAGCCCGTGAAAGAGCGAGTGCGAACTCAGGCGATACTGCGCGCGCGCGTCTTCATCCAATTTTTTGTACCAGGCTTCGGCTTGCAAACGTCCCTCTGAAATTTGCATACGGATTTTTTTTATCACTTCCTGCAGCATGTGTTCATTTTTGATCTCGGGAGATTTCGTGCTTGCTTCAGACCAAAGAGAGAGCTCACTACGTTTGTATCGGCGATGCCCGCCCTGTGTTTTATGCGTGGGCAACACACCTTTATCTGACCACAACCTAACAGTGCTGGGATGCACTCCCAATATTTTTGCCGCATCACTTAGGGAAAGCCATTCGTTGGTCATACTTATTCCGCCGCCAAAGCGACCTTCTCAGCAAAGGAAGGTTCTTCAACTCCTTTTTGAAATTTTTGGATATCGATTTTTGTCAGCATGATCGCCGCAGCGAGCAGCATCAACGCTTCGAGAGTGAAAACCACGAGATAGCCGCTCAAAGCCGCGCCTGTGATCTGATGCACCACATCGCGCACCACCCCGCCGAGAATGGATCCTATCAAGCGCGAGAGGGCGTTCGAGAATCCCCAAGCACCAATATACAAACCCACCATGCCTGGCACGGTGAAGTCAAACATTAAGGAAAGATTTGCAACTGTGGATAATCCTGTACCAATCCCAAGCAAGGTCACGCCGCTGTAGAAAATACTTGTCGAACGGGTGAAACCGCTGACCACGATCACAACAAAACCTGCCAGCGCGCCAATGTTTCCAAATTGCGCGACGGTCTTTTTTGCAACACGGCCTTCCAGCGCACCCGCGATCAGAATCGCGATCAGCACAAACGTGCCCCAAATGGATGTGATGCGCGTCGTCTGAGTCACTGTCATGCCAAAGGCTTCCGCGCCGAACGGTTCGAGTAAAACATCCTGACCCAAGATCGCAGCGAGCAACAATAGCAGATAAATGAAAAAAGTGCGAGCAACTGGATTCGTTGTGATGGCAGCGCTCATTTGTTTAAAAGAGTAGGTCTCGGAATGCGGGCTTATATCTGCAACACTGTTTGAGCGCGGCTCCAATTTGATGAGGCCGAGCAGCCCCAGAGTCAAGGCGGATGCGGCTACAACTTCAAATGCGCGGATCAATGTTTCAGGTGTGTACGGATCTACCATGCGGCTGAGTCCGATGGCTGTCGCGATAATGGAAACGATCATCATGAACCACATGGTGGCAATCGTTTTGCCGCGCCCTTTTTCGCCTGATAATTCGGAGGCGAGCGAAAGATAGGAAACCGCGGAGAGGTTATAACCCATGCCCCAAAACCCAAAAGAAAAGATGCCCGCTAACAAGCCAAGCGGAAAATTCTTCGCCATTAGAAATGCAACTTGAGGAGAAACCACCACGCCGAGCACGCACAAAATTAAACCCGCAAGAATATAGGGTGTGCGGCGCAAACCAAAAATGGGGTGGCGGTCTGAATAGGATCCGATGGCAACCTGGATCGGGGCAAAGAGATAAGGGAGCGACGCGAGAATGGCGACAAGAGTCGCTGAAAGCGAAAGCTCTTTGATCATGACACGGTTGAGCGTGCTGTTGATCGGCACGAGCGTCATGGCCACAGCGACGTGTATGAGTCCGAGTTGAAGGCGTTTGAGGAACATAATTTCCTTTGGGAAATAATATTAAACGAAGGCAGGGCGCTTTGGAACGCCCTTGCCTGATTTCAATATATTTTACTTTTTAGGGCTGAATGGTCAATGTAGATTTACGTAGAATTTTACTAGCGAATTATGAGAATAGTGCCCGCTTTATTTATGTTTTTAAGATTGTCCGCATCGTCTGAAGAATACTTACGCTAATATATTGCCACCCTATTCAGCTGACAAGTTACTCGATAACTCACTCTTTTATGATCTGTCTTGCAACCTGCATTAACTCATGAGCAGAACGCAAGGTCCCCTCTCCTACTTCGCCCAACATCTGCGAGAGTTCAAGCAGACGAGCCTCTCCATTTAGATTTTCAACGCGGGTTAGTGTGCGGCCATTATCCACAATTTTTTGTACCTGATAATGCTGGTCGCCAAAAGCTGCAAGTTGCGGAAGATGCGTCACACAAAAGACTTGATGTGTACGTGAGAGATTCCAAAGTTTGTGACCTACCACCAATCCCACCCGCCCACCGATGCCCTGATCAATTTCATCGAAGATCAACGAAGGTACTTCATCAGCTTTTGCCATTACATTTTTTAACCCAAGCATCAAACGCGAGGTCTCACCGCCAGATGCGATCTTCGCCAGCGGCTTGAGGCCCTCGCCGGGATTCGGTGCGATCAAAAACTCCGCGCGGTCAAAACCATTCTGGTCAAATGCGATGCGTGTACCGTCAGTCATGGGAATGCCGTTCACGTCCGGCTTGGTTTGGAAATCCACGCCAAATCGGGCAGATTGCATTTTTAGATCATTAAGTTCAGCTTCGATGCCCTTGCCCATTTCTGTCGCAGCTGATTTACGTTTTTCAGAAAGTGTGCCGCCTTGTCTGGCTAGTTTTTCCAATAATTTCGCTTCCTGCATTTCCAATTCGTTAATGCGTTCTGCCGCGCCAGTGATCGTCTCAAGCTGCTTGCGCGCCTCTGCGCCATACGCGATCACCGCAGAAATATTCCCGCCATATTTGCGAGTAAGTGTGTGGATCACATCCAGGCGTTCTTCCACATCTTCCAAACGCTTGGGGTTGAATTCGATCTCTTCGAGATAATCGCGTAAACTGTGGATGACATCCGATATTGTTTCAAGCAATAGTTCGGCTTGTTCTGCCAACTGCGTCTGACCTTCGTCTATTTTTGCCAAAGTCGCCAGAGCTTGCGCGGCTTGACCGATCAAGTCCGTTGCGGCGGGCGTTTCGGGAGAACCTTCATCCAATACAGCCAGGGCTTCCTGCGCGTTTTGCGCAAGCGATTCGGCGTTGGCTAAACGATCACGCTCTTTACGCAGTTCTTCATCTTCGCCGGCTTTCAATCTTGCTGATTCAATTTCTTCGGCTTGATAGGTGAGAATTTCAATTCGGCGGTCTGCATCCGATTGCGCTTTGCGCAGGTCGGACAATTCACGACGCAGATTCAACAACGTGCGGTATGTCTGGCGGTAGTCGCCAAGGGGCAGTCCGACTTCCGCGTAGCGATCGAGCAGGCCAAGATGCGCACGCGGATCAAGCAAAGATAAATGTTCCGCCTGCCCGTGGATGTCTATCAACAGCGCGCCAAGTTCCTTCAATAATCCAACATTCACCGTGCGGCCGTTGATGCGCGCCACACTGCGCCCCTCTTTGCGGACTTCTCGCATCAGTGTCACATAATTTGGATCATCCATTAATTCTTCGCGATTGAGGATGAAGTGCACCGCTTCTTTTTCTGGACCTGTGAGCTGGAACAGCGCTTCAACAAACGCGGCGTCTGAATCAGTTCGCACGAAAGTTGTATCAGCCTTCCCGCCGATAAGCATAACAACGGCGTCGAGGATGATGGATTTGCCCGCGCCAGTTTCACCCGTGAGGATGATCAGTCCCGAGTCAAAGCGCAGATCGAGCTTGTCTATGATCGCGAAGTTTTGGATGTGTAGTTCAGTTAGCATAGGCTATTTAAATAATTGAATTCCAGAAAGACGTGTATAAACGAGCGGCACAGCAATGATCAGATAAACCACTTGAAAGATGATCCCGAAAATATTCATACTCAATATTTGAAATATCATAACAGGCAATGCGCCAAGTATCATACCCGCGCCAACCGTGATAAACAACGAACGTGAGCGATGGCGGCGGGTGACAAAACGCACGCCTTCGGAAATTGTAGTTCCCGCGATCGGAGCGGCTGAAAGCGCTAAAAACCAGCCAATGAAACCAATGCTGCTGATCAATATGATCAAGACTGTAGCCACAGTTGAAAGGATGCCGGCGGTCAAAAACCCGAAGATAAAATCGTACCATTCAGAAGTATCAAATGATTTCTGATGCGAGCGGACACAGTCTTTGCAAAGATAACCGGTGGGAGTGCGCTGTGCGCAGGAAGCGCAGATCGGTTTTTCGCATCTTTTGCAGCGCAGTCCCGTTTCTCGATCAGGATGAACATAACAATAAGTTGCAGTGGATATGGTTTCTGTTTCTGTCATCGTGGAAATCCTAAAGAGTTTTCGTTCATATGCGCGGTCAGGTTGCGATAAAAATAACCCGGATCACCAAAACGGACAAATTGCGCGGTGACATCGGCGGCTGTAACTTTTACGTGGTCACCTTCCATCAGCGGCATTGGCGGCTGGCCGTCCACGCTTAGCACAGCGTTCTCACTTTTAACAACAATGCTAACCGAAGAACCTTCCGATAAAACCACGGCGCGATCTACAGAAAGGTGCGGAGCAATTGGCACGAGCAGAATATTTCGTAACTCCGGCGGCAGGATGGGTCCGCCTGCTGCGAGCGCATACGCCGTGGAACCCGTGGCTGTGGATGCGATGAGTCCATCAGCGACGTAACTTGTCAGTTGGCGGTTATCCACTGAGGCTGTCAGCCAAACGGGGCGCAGATATTGTCCGCGCCCGACGACGACTTCATTCAACGCGATTGAACTGCCGAGGCTTTCACCAGCGCGGATATGCTCTGCGCGCAGCATCATGCGGTTTTCGATCCACGCCTCACCGTTGAATAATTTTTCAAAGTACTCGCGCCAATCTTTGCGGTCAACCTGGATCATAAAACCCAACCGTCCAAGATTCACACCGAGGATCGGCACTCCACATGGAGCACAAAGGTGACCTGCACGCAGCACACTTCCATCACCGCCGACCGCAATCAGCATATCGTATTCACCTTTTTTTACACGCTTACGAAGTTCTTCATCGTATAGAGAACCGCACGGCGCTTCAATGCCTTTTTCTTTTAAGTAAGCGGTCATGGCTTCCGCTTCAGCAAAGGCATGCGGCATTTTTGGATAGGATGTTACAACAGGTCGTTTAGGGATGAAGAGTTCGGGCATGGTCAGGTAATTATAAGATGAAAGGATAAATTATGAAGGATGAAGGTCTTTGGCTTTCGACCTGCAAGCTGCGTTCACGCCAGACTTTGATCACACACATTCCTGTAGCCGCAGCGGGTGCAACGCGCATTTTGTTCGTGCGAGCGCGCGACATTTTTTTTATGTTCATCGAGTTTCATTTCCACGAGAAGATCGAGCAGGGCATTTTCCAGTTCACGGGTGTAATCTATGGCAAAGTCCTTATTCTCGTAGTGAATGATCCCATACGGCGGACGTGCGTCATAGGTTTTTTCAACAAGCAGACAATACGCCGCGAGTTGAAAAATATGCGAATCATAAGGCGCATCTGGGACGCGGCCGGATTTAACTTCAACAGGTATTATTTTCCCGTTTTGTTGGACGAGATAATCGGGCTTGCCGGTCAAATCCATTGCGGCGTAGTAGAGCGGCTTCTCCACTTTGCCCCATCCATGTGTATCGGTGTAGATGATCCGTCCGCCGGGCAAACCAGCTTCTTTGCGCTGGGCAGAAGATTTGCGGAAGAAAAAGAGAGCGAAAATAAGGAGGGCGAGGGCAAGATAAAGCATTGCAGGAATTAGGAATTAGGAATTAGCTTTTCTGCTATTCTTATAATTTTCTTTAACCTTGTAAAATCTG
>CAIWRB010000196.1 GCA_903914955.1 uncultured Chloroflexota bacterium
CGCCGACCTTTACACGCGCACTTTGCAAAGCGCTGCCACCGACCAACCTGATTTTTACATGACCATCGGGGACGATTTTAGCGTGGATACACTCAAGAATGTTAATGCTGAAACAGTCACAGCGCAGTATGTTAATCAACGTCAATGGCTTGGCCTGGTCGGCGCTCCCGTATATCTTGTCAATGGAAATCATGAACAAGCATCAATGGCGAATCTTGATGGCACGCAAAATAATGTTGCTGTTTGGGCACAGACTGCGCGCAATGCATATTATCCACAGCCCGCACCTGATTCGTTTTATACCGGCGATGCTGAGCCTGTGGAATTCATCGGCCAATTGCGTGACTACTACGCCTTCACATGGGGTGATGCGCTATTCGTTGTCATTGATCCATATTGGCATTCACCGCAAACAGTGGACAATCAGTTCGGCGCGGACCGTGATCAAAAATCAAATCGTGATTTGTGGAATGTGACTCTTGGCGATGCACAATATCAGTGGTTTAAGCAGGCGCTTGAGAATAGCACTTCAAAATATAAATTTGTTTTTACTCATCACGTGCTGGGAACAGGACGCGGCGCCATTGAAGAAGCTAATTCTTATGAATGGGGTGACTCAGCCAACCTTTCCGCTTATCGACCCGGTTGGGATAAAACCATTCATCAATTGATGGCCGATAATCACGTCAATATTTTCTTTCAGGGACACGACCATATTTTTGTGAAACAGGAACTGGACGGGGTCATATACCAAAGTCTGCCCACGCCTGCTGATCCCAACTACGCATTTGACAACGCGGAATCCTACAAAACAGGTGACAAATTTCCAGCCAGTGGGCATGTGCGCGTCAGCGTCTCGCCCGACGGAGTGACTGTGGATTACATCCGATCGTATCTCGATAAGCCCGATGAACTGGCTTTCACGTATTCAGTCAAATAGGAGGATGTATGAAACTTCCACGCTTTGAGCGAGTCTTAGTTATTATCCTAATCCTCGCCTTGTCCATATCCTGTGCACCCCAACCTATCCCTAATTTGACTCTGCCCAGCGAGCAGATTCCCACAGCCACGTTATCCCTTGCCACACCCGCACCCGAACAGACTCGCGCGCCTCGCGCCACCAATATACCTTCAAACAATCAGGGGAGCAGTGCTACTCAAAATCTATCGTTCGATATTCCATCACATCCCGTTGATGTGATTCTCGGATGCCCAACGGGTAATTCCATTACCGTCAGCATTTTGGCTTACCAGGATGTCGAATCCTACGTTGAATATGGCCTTGCTCCCGATTCTTTTTCCAGTCAGACAGCGCGGATCATCTTGCAAGCCAACCAGCCAGTGGAAATTCTGGTGGACGATCTCCAAGCCAATACGTTGTACACGTATCACGTGCGATATCGTTCCGGTGGCGCGGGTGACTTTTCTGCCACAGAAGCTGGAACGTTTTCCACTCAACGTGTGGAGGGCAGTCCGTTCACCTTCACCATCCAGGCTGATTCACACCTAGACACCAACAGCAGCCTGCCCGTCTTCCTGCAAACCCTGTCCAATCAACTTGCCGAACAGCCCGACTTCGTGATTGATCTGGGCGACACGTTCATGACGGATAAATATAAGCCCTACTCCGACGCTCAACCGCAATATCTGGCGCAGCGTTATTATCTCAGCCTTCTCGGTCAAACCGCACCATTGTTTTTGACGCTGGGCAATCATGACGGTGAAGGTGCGCCTAAAGGCCAAGCCAACGATATGTCCACCTGGTCGGCGCAACTGCGGACGAAGTATTTCCCCAATCCTGTACCGGATGGTTTCTACAATGGCAACACCACTCCTGATAAAACCGTCGGCGCTTTGCAAGATTACTACGCC
>CAIWRB010000197.1 GCA_903914955.1 uncultured Chloroflexota bacterium
CTGCCGTCAGGCAGTTTTTTTGTGCCCCTGCGCAGATTCGAACTGCGGTCGTCGGCTTCGGAGGCCAATACTCTATCCACTGAGCTACGGGGGCAACGAATGGAATTTTACCATAATCAATTTTTGATCATGATGCATCGGCGGCTTCAGTCGTTCGAATAAAAACGGCTGAAGCCGCCACACCGACAGCCCTTCAATGGGGGAAAGGATCGAAAAATTATTTCACCCGCGGCGACAGGGTCGCCAGTTCATTGCGCAGTGATTCGATGATCGCGGTATTCCCGCCTTCGTCGCCTTGTTTGATCAACTGTTCTTTCTTATGAGATAGCTCACCGCATACCTGGTAAAAGCGGGCGGCGGATTTTCCGCTAAATCCGGCGGTGGTCATATTCCAGGGGGATAGGGCTTTTTGATATTGTGCTTGAGAGATCAACCCGGAAACCACTTCGGAGCGCAGATGATTTTTTACAATATTGCGTTCGTTATTAACCATCCAAATGATAAAGCCGAACATGCACGCCCAGCCAATCCAGTCTACAAAGGTGCCGGCTGCCAGTCCGCCCAGTCCGCCGATGAGTCCGCCAAAGGTATTGTGAAAGGCGTGGGTTGTGACCGCCACGCCATACCCAATAAATGGCGCAATGAATTTGACGAGCCGATTCTTGTTGGTGCGCGAAACGGCCAGGCCGATCCCGGTGAATGCGGTGTAAAAAGGATGCTGCCAGCCGACAACGACCACGCGGATAAAGGTCAGGAAAAACAATCCCTGCCAGCCGCCGTCGAGGTATCCATTGCGGTAGATGTAAAGGGTATTTTCTGTGGCGGCGAATCCCAGCGCGGCGATACCCGCGTATATAATTCCATCCAGAACAGAATCAAATTCCTTGCGGAACATGAGGAAGACAATCACCACCGCAAACCCTTTCAGGAACTCCTCCACGATCGGCGCGACGATGGAGGTTGTGCCAAGTTCAGCCGCACTCTCAGATCCGGAGAAAGCATAAATGCCCATGCCAAAGGCGGTGTTAATGATGAACGCTCCGCCGGCCGCGATCACCACACCCCAGAAGAATGTCGCGCCCAGCAGGATCTTGGGTTCTTTTTCGTAGCGGTCCAGCCAGTAGACGACCGCCGCAAAGAAGAACATGGGAACAAAACCAAAGAACAGGGATACGATCAGCGCCATGATATTTCTCCTTCAGATAAATAAATTATTTCGGTGGAAACCGAAATTGTATTTTTTGAATTACTCGAAGATCAATCTTGTTCTTTCCACGCGGGTATATTCCGGCTCAATGCCCAGCACATTCAACACTTCCTCAGGACGGCCCGTGGCGCCGTCGCGCGCAGAGAGGGTCATATAAATACAATGTTTTCCACTTGTGCCCGTTTGCAGATCCAGCAGTTCAATGAGTGGACGCAGATCGTAGAATTTTCCGCGGCGTTCACGAGGAAGCGATTCCTCCAGCAGGAGTTCTTCGAGTTTACGTTTCAGTTCCGACCCATCAACGGGCTCGGTCAATTGGACTTGATACTGAGCCGAGCGCACCAGTGTTTGCAGGGCCGGCGCGCGTTCATCAATGCTTTCAATATTTGTGACTTGAATATCCCTCGGTAGATTATCTTTTAATCGGGATGCTATTTCGTGTGCGGAAAGCTCTTCACTGAAGCGCACGTCCAATACTTCGCCGAGTGACGAGAATCCCAGCGGCAGGGCCGAGGCGATGCTGATCTTTGGCTGTGGATGAAATCCTAGAGAATACGCGAGCGGCAGTTCTGCGCGGCGCATGGCGCGTTCCCATAAGCGATGCAGGTCAAGGTGACCGGTGTAGCGCAGTGCGCCTTGTTTTGAAAATGTAATGCGGGCGCGCATATCTAATTTGATTCCGCGGCGATGGATCTTAGCCAGCGATTAATTTCCATGCTGGTTCGATGATATGGTTTGTAGGTATGCTCGGCGATGCGGTGAAAAAGATCGTGGTCGAGGCAATGATCGTGAGTTAGTTTTTCCAGCGCTGTAACGATGTTCCCGTATGCCGCGAGTTCCTGCTCGACAATATCATCCACGCCGATATTTATATGTTTATAGGTAACGCCATGATTTCGGTTCTCTTTTTCCAGCAGGGGAGATTCGTAATCTGGATAGCCAAATTTATTTTGAAAAATATCCAATGCGCTGTGAGAGGCGCAGGGTGAATAAACTTCGCCATGCAAAATTTCGCTCAATCGGTCAGCCATAAACTGTTCGCGTGAGAGAATATCCGCCAACAAGTCTTTGACCGATAATCTGCCCGAAACACCCTTCATGGTCATCTGGCGTGTAAAGCCGACCCGGTTCAGGAGGTTTTCAAATTTGTCACGTTCGCGCTGTAAGCGCGGAAGAAAGGTGATCTTGTTCATTTTATATTAATCGCCTGCAACGGGTAATTCGATATTTATTTTCGAGGCAGGTGATCTTACGTCCGGGCATTTCCAGCCCTGACCGGGATTCTCGCGGCGCAAATTCGCAAAGGCCGGCAGAATTCCGCAGGCGAAACAATTCAAGCGGCAATCCACGCGGATCTGGCCTTCGAGCGATTGTCGGAAATCCTGAAATAGGAAATTCTTGCGGACGGCGGCGGTGATATGCTCCCACGGAAAAACTTCATCTGTGCGGCGCTGACGGTGTGTGTAAAAGGCCGGGTCGAGTCCA